>CAKUMP010000068.1 GCA_934667795.1 uncultured Chthoniobacterales bacterium
ATGGCCACCTGGAGGGCGATAGCATCTGCGATATTGGGTGTCCCGGCCTCGAATTTGTGGGGCAGGGAATTCCATTTGGATTCATAAAAATCCACACGTGAAATCATATCACCACCACCCTGCCAGGGCTGCATTTTTTCCAGAATTTCTTCTCGTCCATATAAAAGCCCGATCCCGGTTGGAGCGCACATTTTATGTCCGGAGAGTGCCAGAAAATCACAGCCTATTGCCTGAACATCCAATGGTGCATGCCCCCCGCTTTGTGCAGCATCCACCAGCGTTGCAGCACCGGCTTCTCGAGCCAGACGGCACATTTCTTCCACTGGATTCACCGTTCCTAATGTATTGGAAATATGTGTGAAGGCACAAATTTTTATCCCGCCTTCATTGAGTTTTGCCTGCATCACCGACAAATCCAGCAGTCCATCATCCCCAGTGATGGGAACATATTCCAATGTTGCCCCTTTTTCTGCGGCAATCAATTGCCATGGGACAATATTACTATGATGCTCCATCTCGGTCAGAAGAATTTTATCTCCTGCTTTTAAAAATTCCCGGCCCCAGGAATAGGCAACCAGATTGATTGCCTCCGTTGTCCCACGTGTAAAAATAATCTCTGATGAACGTTTCGCATTTAAAAATTTTACTGCTCGTTTACGGGTGCCTTCGTATGCCATCGTCGCTTTCATACTCAAAGTATGAATCCCCCGGTGCACATTACTGTTATATTCCTGGTAATAATCTACCAATGACTGAATCACCCTGCGTGGTTTCTGACTCGTTGCTGCATTATCGAAATAAATCAGCGGATTCCCCTGAATCTCCTGATCCAGAATAGGAAATTCTTTCCGAATTGCCTGTTCATCCACATTTACCTTCCTGCTCAAAGTATCCATATACATCTTTCACTATGCGAGAAACTGGCGCAGAATCAACTATCATTCCCCACGACGGTTTCTCTCTTTTCCCAGCGCCCTGGCGTCCTTTTCCATTTTTTCATCAACACCTGCCCCCACTGTGTCCTTTTCTCCCATATCACCCGTAACCAATAAGGTAAGTTCACACAGAAAATAATCAATAGAACTTTGTTATAATAAAATCCTAAATGCATAATTTTACTGATGGTTTCGTGCATCGCCAGCAAACTGAGTCCTAAAACCAGTGCCCATCGTCGGTTCAACAATGCCAGTACCGCCCCCAGTTCCAAAACCAGGCCGCTTCCGAAAAACATCCTGGCCAGGTTCGGGTATTCTCCCATCCACCAGACCATCAACTCGGATTGGGACGAATCCGGTGGATTTGCCGTATTATGCAGTGCCATTTCGCTGGCTTTCACCAATTGCACCGCAAAATTCGGAACATCCTTAATCCAGTCGCCCTCACTGTTAAGCAATTTCACAATTCCCGATACCACATAAACCGCCGCCAGCGCCTGAATCGCTCCGGAAATCCAGCCGTCTCGCAAGTTTTTCCGTAATTCCTGTTTCTCCCGCTTCTTGCGCAGGGTTTGAAACCACTCCCAATACATCCCCAGAATCTGCCCCAATAAAACCAGTGCTAACACCTGCGTGACATGATTAATCGCCCCCTGGGAGTTGCCCAATGTCCCTTCCGCAACAATAATCGCAAAAATGATCGGAACGACCACTCGCATCCCATACCCCAGAAAATAAAAAACCAAACTCCCGATAAAGACCCATCGAATCGGCTCCATCACAGCCGGATTCGATAAAAAGGTGAAATCCATCCACCTTGCTAACCCGTTCGGCACCGGTTGCCCCCCAAACCCACGGACATAGGGAAGGCTCTGCGCCAGCAAAAATACCATTCCCACACGCATCCAAAGTGCTTCCCATGCCGTATAGTGAATACGTTCCGGACTGGAAAACTCCCCTATTTTACGCCCCCACCATCGAAATCGCTCATTCACTACTCTGGATCTCCTTCCGTCCTAACAATTCCGTCTTCCGAGTCACTTTGTCCTCTTTCATCCGAATCGTGACCTCATACAGTCGTAATTCTGTCCATGGTCGCTGTACATATTGCATATCCGTCCGATACCCCAAAACCCGCTCCAATGCGATATCAGCAGCTTCTGCTTTCAGTTCATCTGACAATTTCTTCCGATCTACGCCCGCTTCTTTCGCCAACCGTTTTATTTCCGATTGATAGACTTTTTTTAAGATCGAAGTCCGCATTCCATAATTATCCACCAATGGTAACGGCCTGTCCTGTTCGTCCGTCACATACAGCATCGTCGTACTTTTTCCGAAATTCGAATACATCGGAAAATTCGAAAAGGGGTAATTCTCTTTCACTACCAGACACGCTACCCCAATGCATAGAAACACTCCCACACGGAAACCCTTAAACTTTTTAACCCCTTTATTAAACAGTTTACTTAAATCCTTGCATATCAGAGTTTTAACAGACTCACTAAACCCCATTTCTTCCAGTATGTATGGAACACCATCATCCTGTCAAGAAGACTCCAATGTATTGACAAGCCGAGAGCATCAACGTCCCCCACCGCCATACTCTTCTTGGTTGTTTAGAGTAATGATGTTAAAATAAACTCATGACAAAAATTTCTCACTTATCCTTGATCTGCGCCTTGGTGATTCCTTTTACATTGGCATTTTCCGCTTCCTTCGCATCGGCAGAAATCCAGACGCGTACGGTCATTTACTCGATTGAGGATAAACAGTTTGAAGGATTTTTAGCTCTTCCTGAAAACCTGAAGGAAGGTGAATCCGCACCCGGAGTTCTGATTGTGCATGACTGGATGGGGCTTCAGGATGATACCAAAGACCGCGCTATCCAGATCGCTAAACTCGGATATCCTGCATTCGCAGCAGATATTTACGGACAAGGGATTCGCCCCACTTCTTCTGAAGAAGCCGGCGCACAGGCAGGAAAATACAAGAAAAACACCGATCTTTTCCGCAAACATGTCACAGAAAGCTGGAAAACGATGCTCTCACAACCCGAGTTTGATTCCACAGCCTCCGTTGCGATCGGGTATTGTTTCGGCGGCACAGGAGTTCTGGAACTCGCTCGCTCCGGCGCAGATATCCAGGGCGTTGTTTCCTTTCATGGTAATTTAGCGACCGATAAACCTGCTTCCGCACCCGACGCACCAAAAATCACCGCCTCCATTTTTGTCATGCATGGTGCCGTGGATCCATTTGTCCCGGAATCGGAAGTCGTTGCATTTATTGAAGAAGTAAATGCCGCGAAGGCCGACTGGCAACTGATTTCCTTCTCCGACGCGGTCCATTCTTTTACAAAGGAAGCCGCTGGAGACGACCCTTCGACAGGATCCGCCTATAACAAGCAGGCAGATCAACGCTCCTGGGCGTATTTTCAGACATTCCTGAAAGAAATTTCCCAACGATAACCGGGGGTTATTTATCCATCGCTCTAACAGGCACCAGAAAGACTGCGTGCATTTGACGGGAAGCCGCTTCAATCGCAAATCCCGCCATAAGATTTTGTTCCGGGCTGATCACCTGTGCTTCCACTGCACTCCATTGCGGCGGATTGCCACAAAGTTCTCGCGTGGTGTGAAACTGTCCATTTCTCCATACTCTTGCGCCCACTGGCATTACCAGGGAATTACTGATTGTTCGTGGAGTTCCGGCAAAAGCGGTTCCAAATAAACTTCCGATTTCCTTATACTGTAGATTGCCATGGTTATAAGCCACGATTCCTGTGGTTGTTCGGAAATAAGGGCCTTCTCCTTCTCCTACCTGATTCCTGGTCAATCCCTTGATATCTCCCATACTGGCCGGCAACTCCACCCCTTCCCCTTCTGCAGGCTTCACCCGGCGCACCCCATTCGGATTCACATTCCAGGAAGAAACCTCATCGGCAGCCATCCCCGCCACAAACCCGTCTTCATTCATCCACACAACCCCAATGCCTGCTTGCTCACCCCCTTCCACATTTTCCACTTTCGTTGTCGATGCCACCTCTTTTGCAATTCCACGGGCTTTCCAACTCCAATAATCTATTTTTCCCTGCTCTCCACGCCGCCCGAGTTTTACCTCTCCCGTTTGCTTATTCCTGTGCCCCGGTATCATTTCTCCCGTGTCGCGATCATAACGTGTCCATTCTGACGTAATAGAAATATGCGCATCTGCATGATAGTAAATCTTCCCACCATCGAAAATTTTCAATACTCCACTGACGCTTTGCAGAAAAGGAAATTCCCAGGTCGGGGCTGCTCCGCCATAAATGTCCATATTCAACAACCCACAGCTTTCCAGAAATAATTTCTGCACATCCTGATACACCGGCAAGACCAAACCTAACGATTCTATATTCATCACCGCTCCCAACACCATGGTTTCGATCTGATAAGCTTCCTTCCATACGGATACCCCACCCCATCCTTCCCGTCGCCAAACCCGGTAATTCCATCGAGAAAAAATCGTCATGGACTCATCTGTTATAACGGAATTCTCATTCACCAGTACATCCCCCACATACACACTTCCATCCGGTAAAATTCCGGAAAAAAAATCTCCGGCACCAAGTTCACTCATTTTTCCCTCGCACCAGACTCTCCCCACCCCTTTCTCATCGACCAATAACACTTCTCCTGCATCATTAATCCCATGCGGCTTGCCCACTTCCTGAAGAATCCCTAAATCCACCACCCTATACGTCACCTCCTCTGATGCCCGAACCCGCATCCCTGCATGATCCGGCACCGCATCCTCTGCATCCGAAATCCCATCGCCATCACGGTCCACCGCTTGAGGAGGATCTGTGTTTTCCTGTGCAATTTTAGCGGTTTCAAGGTTTTCAACGCTATGTTTTTTTACATCGGGAGCATCGATTGTATCACCCGTATCGACCGCATCGTTTAAAACAAAACGCGTCTCAGCCTGTTTCATCGGGTCTTCCGTTTGTGCTCTCAAGGCACCACACAACAACACACAGAGGCTTACATAATTGAAAAATCGGGGAGATTTCATGGGGATATTTGGGATGTTCAGGAAAATTTAGGGATAGGGATAAAAAATACGATACAAAAATCAAAACCGGCCACATTCGCCAGCCATGGAAACAATTTCGGGTTAGTAATTTTTATATTAAAGCCGAACCCCTTGCCTGCGTCAATAAAAAAGTTGATTTTTTATTAAATTTTATCTGAAAAACATAAGCTAAAGCTAATATTGTTAGTGTAGGTTATAAGAATGCGTATATTTTTGCCGAACATCAAGGCTCAGGCACGGGCGATAGCCTGTTGCCTGTATCCACTTGTTCGGGCTTAGTGCGCTGTTTTGTCTGTTTTCTGGCTTTGTGTGCTTTCCGCGCCCATTCGTATATCCTTTGACGATCATATCCATGCTCTTCTGCAAGTGCAGCGCGAGCCTTTCTGACTTCGTCAATTAGTGTATTCGTCATGGCTTAAACTTGGTTAAGGTTATCGGAGTGCAAACGATCGGAACATGCAGACTGTGATAGTGACAATAATCCATCAGTTCTTTCTGCAACACTGAGTTCGCCAGATGTGTGCAATTCCACGTTATAAGGTAATCTATCCTGTGTAATATAGCAAGAGCCAAATGGGATGCATCCGTGTGAGCCTTAGGAGGCAACTGGAAAAGCCGGATGATCTCAGATTCCAGCAACGGAAACTCCGGTGGAATGGGTAAATCTGGAATATTGCTTAAAAACTGAAGCCTTCGGGCTGCTGCATTTCTGTCACCGCGCCCGGCCTCATCAAGCGTGAAAACCGACGTATAAAGGCGAAACTGACAACTTTCGTGTGCCCACCAGTGATGGGTTAGCAAAACTGATCGGCCGCGATATTCTGATCACTGCTCGGTCTGGCTGCCAAATAACTTGGGATCGTGGTTTCTATGTAAACGCTTTGCACAGAGACAACTTAATTCTGCTTCGTCATTAAGTAAAGCGAACAGGCTGGAAGCATTGGGTGTCTGAACGTCCACGCATCAATGACGACTTTGTCGTGTTTTTTTGCGTCCTTCTTGGTTTTATGCGCCTTCTTAACCCACTATCAGAAACTTGGATTAAAAGCGATGACGACTCCTAAATTCCCTGGATTTCTTTGCGTTGTGCGTGTTGCACGAGGTAAGAATTATCGACGACCTCTTTAACGCGGAGGCCGCTGGCGACTTTGGAAGTTTGCATATCCAGATTGCCATCCATGCCGATAATGGCCATACGGAATTTTCCGTTATCGCTACCATAAGCGGCTGCGACTGCAGGACCATTTTGAGCGATGATAAAAGGGATATCAGACTTTAATCCTTCGGTGGATTCAGTGAAAGCAGCCAGGAAAATCACTTCACGGCTGGCAAAAAGGCGATATTGCGCTTCCAGGTTTTTGACCTGTTTACGGAATGCGCCACTGCGAGGAGATTTTGCGATTAATAAGACCACGGGTTTCCCGCGCAGCGATTTTAACCCCACGACCCCTTTTGCCGATTGAAATGTCACCTCAGGGGCATATTGAATTTCCACCGCATTCAAGCCCAAGGTCAATCCCCCCGTTACCAAAATCGCTATTAACACTTTTTTCATATCGCTATACTCCAATTCAAATCATCTCATCAGATTTGCATAATTTCCGCATCTTTTTTCGCCAGATGTTCTTCTACTGACTGCGTTGCCTTGTCTGTCAGTTTCTGAACAGCATCTTCAGTGCTTCGTAATTCATCTTCTGTGATAGTCGAAGCTTTCTGTAATTTTTTAGCGGCGTCAATTCCATTTCTGCGAGTGGAACGGATTCGCACTTTTACTTCTTCGGCCATTTGTCGGACTGTTTTCACCAGATCTTTACGGCGTTCTTCTGACAATTCCGGGATGGGCAAACGGATGGATTTTCCATCTACCACGGGATTAATCCCCAGTTTGGATTCCCGCAATGCTTTTTCGCAGTTTTTCATGGTTGCCGCATCAAATGGTTGAACGACCAGCATACGTGCTTCCGGGGTCGTGATCAATGCCAGTTGTTTGAGTTTCATGCGTGTATCATACGCTTCCACATCAATATTTTCGACCAGGGCGGGCGTTGCTTTTCCGGTTCGAACAGAAGCAAATTCCTGTAAAAGGTATTCAATACCCTTTTCCATATCTGCTTCCGTTTCCAACAAAATATCGTCAATGCTGTTCATTTTTTTCCAGTTTCCCCTTTTACTAAAGTTCCTATTTCGGCCCCCAGAACGGCATTCTTGATATTCTCTGGCTTTACCATATCGAAAACAATAATGGGAACCTCATTATCCATACAGAGAGAAAATGCCGTGGAATCCATTACCTTCAACTCTTTAGTCAATGCTTCCTTGTAACTCAATACCTTATATTTTTTTGCCTTGGGATTTTTCTTCGGGTCAGAGTCATAAATGCCATCCACTTTTGTTGCTTTCAGGATCGCTTCTGCGCCGATTTCGCTTGCGCGCAGAGCAGCGGTGGTATCTGTAGAAAAATAGGGTTGTCCCATTCCTGCCACAAAAATCACCACACGTCCTCGTTCCAGATGTCGAATCGCTCTTCGTAAAATAAATGGCTCCGCCACATTTTTCATTTCGATTGCCGTCTGGACGCGCGTCGTCACGCCTAGTTGTTCCAACTGGCTCTGAATCGCCATTCCATTGATGACCGTTGCCAGCATCCCCATATAATCTGCTGTGGTCCGCTCCATCCCACGATGACTGGCCGTCAGTCCTCGCCAGATATTGCCTCCACCAATCACCACCGCCACCTGGACACCCAATTCGTGAATCTCTTTTATCTGTTCAGAAATGGATTTCACAATGTCTGATGAAATGTTTTCTAAACTCCCTGGCTCCCGTAACGCTTCCCCACTCAACTTTAAAACCACACGACGATATTTCGGAGCATTTACTTTGGTTTTTCTTTTTGCTGGCATTAAATTCCTATCAAACCTGATTTTGCGCCATTTTGCCAACTCGAAATTCAGGATTCTTTCATTCCGCTAACTTTCTGGCACTTTTTTTGCATCCGATCCCCCGGATTCCTCCCTTTTTTCCTCAAATTCCAATGCGTCATTACCATTTTTCCGTAATTTTGTAATCGAGCGATACGTCCAGACTGCTGCGATCAGGACGACGATGGCATCGAGCGTCACCGTAAACGGGGAAGAAACCATTTTTGCCAATGCTCCGGAAAACAGACTGCCAATCGGCGCAATGCCGATAAAGCAAACCGTATAAATCCCCATAATGCGCCCCCGCAACCGATCCGGAGAACGGACCTGGATCGACGTATTCGCCGTAGCAAAGAAGATAATCATCCCGAACCCGATCAACACCAGCGACAGCAAGGAAAGCCACATCAATCGGGACGCAGCAAATATCATAAGCCCAAATGGGAACGTAAAAACGCCACCGAAAAACAACATAAATCTTCGTGATTCATTTCCAAACAGCGCTAATGTCATCGCTCCCAGAAAGGCACCAATTCCATTTGCGGACATCAACATCCCGTATCCGCTGGCATCAGATCCCAAAATATCCCGAGCAAAAACCGGCAATAACACACTGTACGGCCAGCCAAAAATACTGGAAACCACCACCATCCCCATGATAGCGCGCAACATCCGGTTTTCCCACACAAACTGAATCGCTTCCAGAGAGGCCTTGCCGATCCCGGTTTTTCCTTCCTCATGCACCTTCCCATAATTTAATCCGATTTTGGAATAAGTCGTCAGCGGCCCCAGATAACTGAATGTGTTCAGTAAAAAACACATGGGCGCACTAAATAAAGAAATCACAATTCCTCCAATTGCGGGGCCGATCACGCGCGCGGCATTAAACAGCGATGAATTCAGTGCGATCGCATTCATCAAATCGTCTTTTCCTACCAGTTCCACAATAAAACTCTGTCTTGCCGGAATATCGAACGCACTGCAGATCCCCAGCCCGAACCCAATGGCTCCGATGTGCCAGACTTGTATCCACCCGCCTAATGCCAGGGTCGCCAACGTCGCAGACAACACCATCGAGCCACTCTGGGTCGTGAACAATATCTTTAATTTGGGCACCCGGTCCGCAAATGCCCCGGCAAATACCGACAACAACAGCACCGGAATCGCACCCATGAAATTGATCAATCCCAGTGTAAACTCCGAGTCACTTAAATCATAAACCACCCACCCGAATGCCACCATGTGAATCCACCAGCCAAACAGAGAAATTGCCTGTCCGCCAAAAAACAGCCGATAACGGTAATGGCGTAATGCAGAAAACCCACGTTTCCATGCTGCCATTCCGGAAACCACCCTGCGCGCATCTCCCCGACTGTCAGCGGTAGGAACAATTGCGATTTCTCCCTCCCTGTCTCGCTCCCGGAGAGTTCCTTTTATATGAGCCTCATCGTCATCCATCTATCTTCTCATCTTTGTCTGCTTTTCCTCTGCAATCAAGTGCTTCTCAAAGATTTATCTGTTTTCTTTCAAAATATCCTTTATCCATTTGTATTTTCACGTACATTCTCCTGACCTATGCAAACAACGCTTATTTTACTTAAACCGGACGCTGTCACCAAAGGCTATTGCGGCGAAGTCATCAAACGCTTTGAAAATGCGGGCTTTAAAATCCGCGGACTCAAAATGATGAAACTTTCCAGCGAAATCCTGACGGAACATTATTCCCATATCGCGGACAAACCATTTTTCCCTGAAGTTCAGGAATTCATGCAGTCGAATCAGGTCGTTGCACTCGCACTTGCTGGCGATCAAGTGATCGAACGTGTCCGTGCGCTCGTGGGACCTACAGACTCCACAAAAGCAGAAAAAGGAACCATCCGTGGTGACCTCGGAGTCGATGTCATGGTCAATGTCGTTCACGCATCCGATTCGCTCGAAGCTGCAGAAGCCGAATTAAACCGCTTCTTCCAGCCATCCGAAATTTTTTAAAAAAATTTCGGAGTGCGGTAACAGTTACCGCTTTTAACCGGGCGACAT
>CAKUMP010000069.1 GCA_934667795.1 uncultured Chthoniobacterales bacterium
AGACATAACAGGGCTCATGATAAAGCACTTCGTCCTGAGGATTCAAAAGAGCGCGCAGAGCAATATCAATCGCTTCAGAAACCCCGACAGAAACCAGAATTTCATCCGCCGGATGATATTCCAGATGATAACGTCGATTTAAATATTTGCTGATTACCTGGCGAAGTTTAAGGTGTCCAAGATTAGAGCTGTATCCGGTAAATCCTTTTTCCAGGGAGTAAATAGCGGCTTCCCGAATGTGCCAGGGGGTCACAAAATCCGGCTCTCCAATTCCCAGGGAAATGACATCTTTCATCGATTGAACGATTTCAAAAAAATCGCGGATGCCGGACTTGGGGATCTCCTGAACTTGCTTGGAAATTTTATTGGCAATCATAAAAACAGGGATTGGAACGAGGTAGGGGGTGGAGATCAGGGGGAAACCGGGAGTCGAGAGACGGGATCCTCGCGTGCCAGTAAAACACCGTTTTCTTTGTACGCCTTGAGACGGAAATGGGTGGACGTTGAGAGCACGCCTTCAATTGTCGCTAATTTTTCTGCGACAAATTGTGCCACTTCCCGAAGGTTTCTTCCCTGGACCAGAACCAGCAGATCATAGCCACCGCTCATCAGATAGCAGCTTAATACTTGTTCAAATTGCGCAATCCGCTTTGCATAACGGTCAAACCCACCACCACGTTCCGGGGTGATTTTTACTTCAATCAGAGCAGAAACCAATTCGTTGCCTGCCTTCTCATCATCAATTAATGTCTGATACCCGAGGATGGTTCCGTTTTTTTCAAACTCCGCGATACGGGATTCCACTTCACTTTGTGGAAGTGACGTGAGTTGAGCCATTTCTTTCGGAGAAGATTTGGCAGAAAATTTCAGAATTTCAAGAATTGGATCCATAAGACATAAATGCTGGGAGGGGTTAATCGCCAAAAGAAATACCAATCGCACGTGCGGTCGCGATCATTTGAGAATCAACAGGGACTTTTCGAATCCGGTGGACTGCCGTTGCAATGGGGACGTCCAGTACCTGGTAGTTCTGGTAGCTGACCATAGATCCGAATTTTTCTTTACTGATAAAATCTACAGCAGCGACGCCGAAACGGGTGCCGAGAATACGATCCAGGGTAGTGGGGGCACCGCCTCGCTGGAGATGGCCCAGGACACAGGTTCGTGTTTCTTTGCGCGTTCGTTTTGAAATTTCGCGGGTAATAAGATCGCCAACTCCACCCAGACGGAATTCTCCGCTAGGTGTTTCCTGAAGCACCGGGCGTCCATCTTTTGGAACTGCACCTTCCGCAACGACAATCATGTGACTCAAGCAGCCTTCCTCTTCGCGCTTCTGGATCGCACGTGCAATATTATCATAATCAAATGGAATTTCCGGAATAAGAATCACATCTCCACCGCCGGCAAGCCCGCCGTAGAGAGCAATCCATCCTGCGTGTCGGCCCATGACTTCCAGAACCATGACACGACGATGACTGGTTGCAGTGGTATGCAGGCGATCCAGAGCATCAGCGACACAGGCAACCGCAGAATCAAACCCGAACGTCATGGCGGTTGCTTCCAAGTCATTATCGATCGTTTTCGGGACACCGATCACAGGAAAGCCGGCGCGGTAAAACTGATGTGCGGTGGTTAATGAGCCATCTCCACCCACGACGATCAGTGCGTCCACATGCAGGCTTTTTAACGTCCGGCTGGCTTCATCCAGAATATCCGGATCAATTTCGGCTTTATCTCCGCCGCGTACTTTGGAAACAAAATGGCCACGATTGGTCGTACCGAGGATTGTGCCGCCTAAATGCATGATTCCGGCCGTGCTCGAACGATCCAGCTCTACATAATCTCCAGGGCGTAATAATCCTTCAAAACCATTCCGGAAACCAAGTACTTTCCATCCTAAAGTATCTGCAGCGCGAACTACTCCCCGGATGACTGCATTCAGTCCCGGGCAATCGCCGCCACTGGTTAATATTCCAATTGTTTTCATATTATTACTCGAAAGTAAAAATACCTTCGGTGCAAGGTCAAAGTGATTCCTTTGCGGATCCGGGTGGGCGTCCGGCTTGATCCCAGGCTTCATAAAGTTGCCATCCGCGAGAAATCATCGCTGCTCCCTCTGCAAAACGATCGGCAGAACGTAAAAGGACGACCGTAATGCGGCGTGGGGTGACATACGTGGTTTCACCCTGCTGAACGGTTTTAGGAGGCTTTTCGGCTGAAAGGATCAAACAATCGCCCGCGCGAGCGGTACGGCCGGTCTTCACTCCGTCAATTTCATTTTTCCCTGCCAATTCATTTGTATTTCGGAGAAGATACCCGAAAGGTAGTCCATCGCGATGGATAGTGATTTTGCGTTCCGGCTGGAAAACATGGAAACGAAACCCGCTATCGGCCATGGCATAACGTGCTAAGCGTGCCATATCTGCGGCGGTAGAATAGGGAGGCTTACGATATTCCGCATCCAGTCCCGTTGGATTCAAAAACAGAGTCTGCTCCATTTTCAGGGTACGGGCGAGTGCATTCATTTGTGCCACAAATACGCCGACCGGACCTACTTTTTGCAACAGAGCCGGTTGACTTCTTCCCAATACATTTCCGATATGTTCCGCGAGTGTATAGGCGGAAATGTTATCGGATTGCATTAGTGCGGCATATAACGCATCCCGAAAACTCAACTGGTCTCCCGGCTGTAACCCGATAGGGTTGAAAGTCCCCTGGAGGGTGGCGTTAGGGCCTACTACAATCAATTGATCGGCATCTTGCCCCGTCAGTTTTAGCCAGTCTAATGCAACCATGGCGGTGGCAACTTTGGTAAGCGACGCAATCTGGAGCCGCTGGTTATGGTTTTGGGAAGCAAGGATTTTGCCCGAACCATTATCGACAATAATATACGCTTCCGCTGCCATACCGGTCACCGGAAGAGAGATAAAAATGATGCCGATACATAAAATAGAAAACCTTGATTTTAATAACGTAAAAGATTTCAACAGAAATGAAGCGTCCATATTTATAAAGTGTAAAAATTTAAAACCATTAGCAATGCGGAATTGTAAAACGATACAAGAATAACGAAGTTTTTTTACAGAAAAAACGATTTCGAATTTTGTGGAGAGTGAAATATTTTTATTCTCGCCAGTGCGCCACGGTCAGTGGTGCGGTCCCTTGTTCGTCCACACCAGGAACACGTTCGGTTTTAAGTTCAATTTTCCCTTCCTGAAGCAAGGACGCAATCAAGGGGAAAACGATCATTTCCTTTTCATTGAGGAACCCTGATGGCCAGAGTGGAACGGCTGCCTCCAGCAGGGACGGAACCGAAGCCGATCCTTTTTCACGCAGTAAACTTACAACCGCTTCAGAGATGGAAAATGCAGAAGGAAGGGGACCGGGCAAAAGAAGATTTTGATCTTCAAATGGCAGAATTTGAATTCCTTCTTCACGGTGGATCCGCAGGCTGCTTAAAGCCGGTGCGCGGAAATAGCGGTTTACTCCTTCAGGAAATGCGACGGTCGTGGAGGCAATGACGTAACTCCCGTCCGAAAGTTGTCCAATTTCCATCGGCTTATTGTGACGCACCCCCGCAATTTCATCCGGGTGGTCCCGATGCAGGCAAAGCCCGACAATGGCACCTGGTAGTTCCTGATAAATTTGATGTACCGCTTGTCGCAGGCGATGCGGATGAGACGGCAATTCTTCAAACCGTGCCGCAATGGCCTGACAAAGAATGTCGCTGAAGTGGACACAACTGCCATCAGAAAGAACAGGGTAATCTGCGACTTTCTCCGGGTGCTGACTGGGGAAAGTGTAACTTTTTTTAAGGAGTTCCTGCGCGGCTCCATCAAAATCGACATCTTTATACAACCCTTTTGCGCCATTGGCGATATACGCGAGTTTTTCGAATGTATCGATAAAGGGATGAGCCCAAGGCTGGCCACCTCCGCTTTTTGTTCGGCTGTGTGCCAGTCCAATCGTTCCAGGTAACTGGAGCGCATTGGTGGTATGGATTAAGGTTTCGGTGTCTCCCACTACTTTTGCATAATGCAAAGTACCTTCATGAATGGTCACAATACCTGTATAAAATCCTCCTGCGAACCCTTCTTCGCGGCGAAGCATTTCAAGTAAAACGGGGGCTGCGGATTCCTTGCCCAAATAGCCTGCAATAACACACATAATAGATGATCAGAAGTTAAAGGATTTATGATTCAAAAGGTAAAAATATATGATGCCTGATCTCCCGGAATATGGCTATATGAAATACGCGCTGTAAAAGAAAAGCACCTGAAATATAGAATTCCAGGTGCTTTTTTAGGGAAGAATAATACAGGAATATTTGGTGTTTTCAGGTGATCCCCTCCTTAAGGAGCAGAACGAACCCCCTGGTTTTTAGGATCTGGGTGTAAGGTAAGCATGATTCTTTGGGCCGCATTATGGTAATCAAACCAGCGCGCATCCCCAATTCCAGGTGCACCCGTGTTGCCAGCAGGACCTGTGAGTCCACTTCCGCCGGAAATATCAAATGCATATTCGGTCCGTCCGGTCGCAGCATCTGTGACCGTTACGTGCATCTTAACCGTAGATCTCCCAAATCCGAGAAACCCAACCATGCCACGTGCAGCGCGAAGGCCACCGTCCAGAAGGTCAATTTCTCCATCCACGATCCAACCAGAGCTAGGGACTTCGGATTCGGTAATTTGTACCGCAGGAGCAATTTTGGAAAGTTCCTTGGTCAGCACATGTGCGAAATCATTTGCTGCGCGACTACCATGAATTGCGCGTTCACCATCCCAGCCGTGGTCTCCTCGAACCACCATTTTAGAGGTGTCGAAGGGGCGGACATAAATGGCTTCAGGGTTTAATGCGCCAGTGGCGACATAGGTTTTTTTGACAGTGACTTGCGCGCAGGAAGTAAATCCAAGGGCAAGCACGAGAAGGCTAGCGATTTTAGCAAGTTGCATGGTAATGGTTTCCTTGTGTGGCTGTTAAATAATGGGTTGGTGGTTTAAGGGTGGGTTTAAGTGGTTTTTTATGGGGCTAGTAAGCTTAATGTCAGAATCTGATAGTGGCTATTGAAGCAAAAATCATGCGTGACTGCAATAAATGAAGAAAAAAAATCTTATTTAAGGAAGAATTGGGTCAGGAAAAGGGAGTTGTGGGGGGAAGTTTGGGTGCCAGGGGTTTTGAGAAAAGTGTGTATTTTTGAGAGCGAGGGTATAATGGAGGATGATTTTATAGACAGGATGGAGAGGCATTCCGAGAAAAGGAGAAGGGAGCGGCTGGAGGTTATTTTGAGCAAGTAAAAAAAGGCGATATGCCGGGTGCAGGCGGCGTCCGTCTTTGTGATGAGTCGGGCGGAGGAATTGTTTTTGTAAATGTACAAAAGCCCCTGCCAGTTGGATCATTCCTTTGTAAAACCCGTACTGAGGAGGAGAGGACTGCAACCAGAGATGCTCCAGATAATCATGTGCATCGTAATATTCCATTTTATTAAAACAATGGAAATAAGCAAAATATTCTGTAGGGAGTCCTTTTTTGGCAGCCAGTTCATGAAACGAATGAAGGTCGTGTTGAATTCGTTCCGCTTTTTTCATGAAATAACGGGCTGGTTGGCGGATGGATTTTTCTTTTGGGTGAGTAAAGAAACAACAATGAGGATGATGAAACTGAGAGGGATGGTGACGATGCCGGGTTGACTGAAGGGCACGATTGCATCCGCTGGGTCCAGTCCCCAGAGAGATTGATACGATTGCTTGCTCAACAGAACCCAGGCAAGCGACGAAAAGATACCGAATAAAATCGAGACGGTAATCCCTTGTTTGGTGGTCTTTGGCCAGAAAAGTAACATGAGTAAAGCAGGCAGGTTGGCCGATGCCGCAATATTGAATGCCCAGCCAACCAGAAAACTCACGTTAAAGTTTTGAAAATAAATTCCAAGGAGAATCGCAATCAATCCTACGAAAACCGCTGTGATCTTCCCGCCATTCACTTTTTGCTCATCTGTAAGGGACACTTTTCCCAGATTGCTGATCAGATCATGGACGACGGCCCCACAGGTCGCAATAATCAACCCCGAAACGGTGCCGAGCACGGTAGTGAAAGCGATGGCACTGATAAACGCAAAGGGTAATTCTCCAAACGTTCGTGCCAGAAGGGGAGCCGCCATGTTGGAGTTCGTGATATCCACTGACCCACTTACCATCGCTCCAAGCCCGAGATAAAGCGTGAGAACGTAAAATAAACCGATGACACCAATCCCGACAACGGTAGATTTCCGAGCATCAATCGGTTTTTTGACGGTATAATAACGAATCAAAATATGAGGAAGCGAAGCGGTGCCAGCAAAAAGAGCGAGCATGAGGGAAATGAAATCCAGTTTTGCATAAAAATTGTCTTCCCGAAGCCCCTGGAAAGTAGGGCTTTGCCCGGGCAGCAGGATGTCACTCCCATTGACCTCACGCGGGGCGTATTCAATGGTGCTGACAGCATCCCCGTTCTCCAGGGTGGATTTTTGTGCGGGAGATGCACCCCATAGTTCAATTTTACTATCTGCCAGAGTGGATAAAAACGAAATGGGCCCGAGCGGACCTGTGGATTTTTGTCCATCAGGTAACTCCAGAACCCGTCCAATCGTACGCAATTCCCCTTGGCCTTCTTCCTCTCCCAGAGGAAGCCCATTTGCCAGTATGGATTTCTCTCCATCTGCATGGGTAATGGTGCTCAAGGATTGGGTTTCAGGAAAATCAGGGTCCTCGGAAACCGTCAGCCCCCGCATCAAAATAAGGATGGTCAGTATTCCGCATAAGGTTACCAGAAGCGTTCCTTTAATAAATTGCACCCAGGTGGTGGAAACCATTCCGGCGGTCGTGACAATTAAAATGACCACGATTCCGACAAGAACGACTCCCTGCCAGTGTGCCAGCCCCAGAAGGGGGGTCACTAAAGCGCCTGCCCCTACCATTTGAGGGATTAAATAAAAAATACTGATAACAAGCGTGCTGATTGCTGCCGCAAATTTGACACCTCGCGAGTTAAACTTTTTGTCCAATGCATCCGCAAATGTATAAGTGCCTAATTTGCGCAGAGGCTCGGCAACGACAAATAACGCAACCACCCAGCCGGCCAGATATCCGATAGAGTACAGAAATCCATCGTACCCATAAAATGCAATCATTCCGCAAATTCCCAGAAAAGAAGCGGCTGAAAGGTAGTCACCAGCAAAAGCAACCCCATTGACCAGCCAGTGAACCTGCCCGTGCGCCGCAAAATATCCGGCCGAACTCTTCGCTTTTGCTCCGAGAAAATAACTGATTCCCAATACCGCCCCCACCAGAAGGCAAAAAACAATAATGGCTGTAGAAGATGCGTGATAAATCATAAAAAATGTTTTCTCGTTAGGAAAAATTTAGTGGCTATTTATTGGGGAAAACAGAGAGGAAGACGTGAAAATGGAGGGGGAAAGGAGTGTCAGGTTTCTTTACTGCGCAGGTAAAGAAGGGCCAGTACAAAGGCCAAAACAATCAGACTCAGACCATAGAGAATCGCCACATTCAGTCCGGCAAAGACTTCCGTTGCAATCACTTCCGGGAAAAATGTGCTCAAAACGACATACCCGGCGTAAACCACACAGTAAATCGCAAAGTAAATCAGAGCGGAACGGGAGTAAACATGCATGAAAGTTACTTATCCTTAGAATCATTCCATTCATCAAGATAAAAAGTTTTATTTTTATAAACACGCGCGGGAGGAATTTCTGAGAAGGATTTTCCCCGGTACGGTAATGAGGAGGTCGGGAGGGAGGGGCTGGTTTTGAATTTGTTGATGCAGAAGAGAAGTCGCCGCTTTGGCCATTTCTTTTAAAGGTTGCTGGACGGTTGTCAGGGAGGGGGTGAGATAGGCTCCAAAATTGAGTCCATCAAACCCGGTAACCGCAACTTGCGCAGGAACAGAAACATTATTTTGCTGAAACTCAGCCAGCATCCCTAATGCCCATTCATCGTTGCTGCAGAGGACCGCATCAGGCAGTTTTTTTTGTTTGAGAAGTTGTCTGGCGGCATAGACTCCAAAATCCGGGGAATGTTGATGCTGAATAGTGAGGGGAATCGTGAGCACTCTGCCCTGGATGCGATCAGGCAGGGAGGGGGCAGTCAGCGAAACGAGTTCTCCTCCTGCTTGTAAAATACCTTGAGTAAACCCTGAAATACGCTCTTCAGCCGCCCATGTATATCCTTGTGAAGAGTCTTTCTGGGGTTGAAAGGTGATGAGTACCAGATGTTTGCGATGGGATTTTAATAAATGTCCTGTTAGCTGACGGATCGCCAGGGCAGCATCGATACGGACTTGTGGAATGGCTGCAAGACGGTGCCCGCTCATAGCAACCATAGGAATGCCGGCTTTATGAAAACGGTCAATTGCCAGATAATGCGCATTCCGGTTCATTCCTCCTAAAATGACGCCTTCCACACGGAGGTTAATCAGGTTCTCACATGCGGAAAGAAGCCCGTTTTCGAACCAATTGGCATCGAGGGTCAAAAGATGAAACCCCAGGTCGGCAAAGGAACGGGTCAGAGCAGATGCACGCTCTGCCGCAATTTCAGTGGGCCCACCAAATTGAAGCAGCCCAATAAACCCACTGCGCCCGGAACGGATCGCTTTGGCATGAGGATCAGGGCGATACCCCAGCTTTTGTGCGGTGTCCAACACCCGTTTTCTTGTTTCAGGTAATAAAGAAACCGTGGAATTAGGGTTCAGGGCTGCCGCAACGGTTGAACGGGAGAGCCCTAGCTGGCGAGCCAGCTCTTTTTGCGTGATTTGTTTGATAGAACCTTGTTTCCGCACACTGAATGCACCAGTGAAAGTTTATTTTTCACGAATACGGCAAAAACTGGCAGGTGATCCTACTTCCAGCCCCCATGGAATTCCCATGAAATTTGCCGGACGGACCGAAATCCCCTCCCAGGTTTTGCGCCAGCTCACCCCCAGCATTTTTGCCGAGCGCCGTACCGCTTCATCTGTTTCCAGCGCCGACCCGGCAAAATTCGTTTGCCCTGGCTGACGCACAATTTTATCTTCTCCCACTTCCACTTCCAGTCGCCCAATGGTGTATCTTCCCGGAGGTGCTCCCGCCGCCGCCATGGCATCAGTGGTGTAATAAAAATTTCCTGATTCTCGAATTTTGCTGAAAATCCTGAACAGGGCAGGGGTGACATGAATGGTGTCGGGAATGATCCCGATTGTTAATCCAGGAGTATCTAACGCCGACCAAATGACGTTCTGATGTCGGTCCAACTGCTGGGGACATCCATTTCCCAGATGCGTAAAGCCGGTTGCGCCTGCCTTGACCGCAGCAGCGATGTGCTCTGGAGTTGCTTTGGTATGTCCCAGGCTGACCCGAATCCCCAGACGCACTGCTTCCGCAATCGCTTCCGACGAACCCGGCCATTCAGGAGCCAGTGTTAACAGCACAGGCAGCCCTTGCATGATGCGGTGCAATTCCTGAATTTTTTCGATCGTAGGTGCTCCCATGGCTTCCTTCGGGTGTGCTCCGCAATATCCAGGCTCCGGAGATAAAAAGGGCCCTTCTATATGAAACCCGACAAATTGTCTCCGTAAAATTTCTTCTTCCTCAATCATTTTCCGCACTTGAGCAATCTTCTGCGTCAACGGCTCCCAGTGATCGGTGACAAGCGTTAAGAGCGTCTGCGCACAACCGTCCCGTTCCAGTGCTTCCGCTGCCGTTTTTAATTGCTCTTTGCCAAGATTCGCTTGTTGAAAATCTACCCCTCCATACCCATTCACTTGCAATTCAAATAACGCAGGCGCAATCCACTCCGCTTCCTTTGCAACTTCCACATTCTCTACCGCCACAATCTTTCCACCCTCACAACGAACGCGAATTCCTTCTCCCGTACGATAGTCTTTTCCTGTTAAATCCCCGTCTGTTAACCGCTCCGTACCGCCTACAAG
>CAKUMP010000070.1 GCA_934667795.1 uncultured Chthoniobacterales bacterium
ATCAATTTAATGCAAAATATTACAAGTGCCGGGCAATTGAGCATGGATGCTCCCAATGTGCGATTAAACCTGCATGGAGATAATACATTTGGGACCATCATGTTTGTAAGTGGGGAGATTGTTGTCTATCATCAGAATGCTCTGGGGTTGACGCAACTGCAGAGTAATGCTGGAACGGGGGCCACTATTTCCTTAGCCAGTGATTTAAATTTTGGGGGAGGCAGCACGGCTACTTTTTTGCGGAGTAATATAAGTTTCAGGATTCGGGAAGAGGTAGCCGGGAATACGGATCGTGTGGTGAATTTCCAGACTCGTGTTGCTGCGGCTACAACAGGAACTGGTGGTCCAGATGCGCAGCTAAGGGTTGTGGAGAATATTAACAGTACTGGACGCGTTATCCTGAATTTTATGAATAATACCGGATCAAATGCACAGAATCTGGCCGTAGATTTAGGCAGTAATGGTATTTTACGATTTTCCAATACAGGAAATGCGAGACTAGGACGCACAAATCATAATAATTCGGGAACGGCCATTATTTCAGGCAGTGGAGATGTGGAATTTACGGGTGGAGGAACCACGACCATTGAATCTGCCAATGTCTATACAGGTACAACGACGCTCACGAATAATAGTAAAATTATTTTAAGCTCCGTAAGCTTAACTGCGCCTGAAGAGCAAACGTATCATGGTTCCTTGTCCGGAACTTCTGCGATTCATTTAACAACTGTTGGTACCAGTTTGAGTATTGCCGGTTTAACCTTGCCAAGTTATACCCTGGAAGAACATCAGACATTAACCGGAATCGGATCGGTAATCGCAAGTACTTCAACCGCGCAAACTTTTATCGTGGATGGAACCCTGTCACCGGGCAATGAGGATGCCAATACGCTGGTGTTTAATCTTGGTTCCAATGGGATACTGCAACTGGGAGAAAGTTCTCAATTTGTTTTTGAACTGGGAAGCGTCAGTGACCTGGTAAATGTGACTTCCGGCGCATTGGATATTGGAAACGGGACATTGGCATTCAGTCAATTTGATTTTCAGGAAAGTGAAGGGTTTGCGTTAGGAGAGTACATTTTATTTTCTACGGGAAAGACTATCCTTGGCAGCCTTTCTGCGAATGTGAGTGGAGTACTGGGGAATGGACATATGGGGACATTACGGATAGATGGAAATAACCTGCTTGTGGAGGTTGGGGTTATTCCGGAACCAGGTGTTTGGGTTCTCCTGTTTTTTGGACTATGTGTGCCGTTTTTTCATCGACGCACTGCTTGCTAAAACTTCCTGTTGATCAGCTTTTCAAGATCAACCAGCCACCAGCACCCATCATCAGAATACCTGCGATTTTTTTTGAATATCCGGAAATGCGCCTGGATGGCATACGCATGACAAGAGACCGTGCTGTCATAGCATAGCAGCACTTTACTCCTCCAACTGTAAAAACCGTCACAAATATAATCGTGAAGAAATCGAATACAGAAAGATGATTTAAATCCACAAGAACGGGCAATAGACTGGCATAAAAGAAAATAGCTTTTACATCACCTAATGTGAGTAACAGCCCTGCAGTAAAACTTGCAAGCAATGAGGAGGGACGATCATCATTTAGAGGAAGGAAATTTTCTTTATTGGAGCGCACTAATTTTATGCCAAGCCAGATTAAATAGATTCCGGCAAGATATTTCAATAGGACAAAAAGAGAACTCAAAGTGACTGCTAAAGTACTCATTCCTAACACCGCAATGACTACAAAAATCAAGTCGCCTGAAATAATTCCAATAGAAGCTGCAATACCATTTCGTACCCCGAGGCTGGCGGATCGTGCCACAACGAGGGCAACGCTTGCACTCGGGATTGCAGCAAGTACCAGCATGATCATAAAAAAACTGAATATGCTCAGGAGGTTCATTTTGTGTCTTTATAAATCAGCAAAATCGGGATTCCAGATTTCCCATAAATGACCATCGGGATCTTGATTCCGATAATCCCTTTACTTGGTAACCCTAATCCATTTTTGTAAAAGGCAAAGGCCCTTTCAAGATCATCTACCCCCAAAGTAATAACTGTAATATGTGGGTTCATGATTTTATTTTTATTCAGGAACTTTGAGGAACTTAAACTTGCCGACGGAGACGTCGCGAACCCAGGAGGATTTGTCACCTCCTCTTAAATCTTATTTTTCGGTGGATCCTTTTGCAACATGCTGTTGGCTATTTTTAATATTTCGCACTGGCGCTGCAGAGATGCCTTTTCTTTTTTAAGCTCATGCAATTGTTTAGCCAACTCCACAGGGGACATTTCGTTGAAATCTTTTGAATTTATAGAAGCACCCTCTGTTTTATAGGTCTTGATTTTTGGATGGTGAAGCCAGCGGCGTAATGTTTTAGCAGAAATTCCCAGTTCGGTGGCTACGTGCTTGATTGGCCGACCACTGCTCAGCAGCAATTCGAGTGCTTGCTCCTGAAAGTCATCGTCATAAATTTTACGTTTTTTAGACATAGCGATAAATCTTTCTTGCATCATTATGGCGATTTGTCCAGCAACTTAAAAGAATGCAGATGTCTGGGCGACATCTCGCGCAGGTCAGGAAATGCTGCGTAAAATGTCATTGCTGTCCAAAATAAAAATAAATTGAACAAGGAATCTCGAATAGACGGACATTTAAGGGCTGTGTAGAGCAGATTTCATTTTCATACCCCCCTTAGTTCAAAACAGAAAGGGATCCGCAGATTAACGCAGATTTTTTAAGAAGAATAAGAGGAAGAAACTTTGTTTTCATGGATTAAATTTACGTGTATTTGGGTTGAGTTTGGACAAAGGTTCCTGGATCTTTGCTTTATAAATCAATGTTTATTTACGAAGAATTTAAAAGAATAATCTGTGTTAATCTGCGTTAATCTGCGGATAAAAAACAGGATAATTGATCCATAAATAAACGCTGATTTTTAAGTGTTTTGGACAAGAGTGATAAAATGTCATTGGACTTTTATAAGCCGCGGAAGCACGCGGAAATTTAATGATAAAAATCCTTCCGCGGTTTTCTGCGAGTTCAGCGGCTAATCCAGAAGTTCTTCGTGTAAGACCGATCCTTTTAGCCGACGGGGACGTCGGCGTGCCCGGCAAAAAGACCTGCCGACGGGGACGTCGGCGCTCCCAGGGGTTTTAACCACGAATGGACACGAATGGACACAAAGGATTATTGTTAGTTTTTATGGATGATGAAGAGGATGTGTTTTGGGAAGAGATTCACGCGAAGAAAATTTATAAAAATCCAGATCTTCTTCGTGGCTTGGGAGCTTCGTGTGAGATAATTCTTCCAGCGTGTCCCACCCCATCTTTCTCCGCGTAACCCATTTAAAAAATCCGTTGCGGCCTTGGCGTGCTTTGCGTGAAATAGATCCCCTTTAGCCGAGGGGGACGTCGGCGCTCCCAGCGGATTCCTAACGATAGGAGAGGCTAAATATGGGCAAGAGCGGTTTCGATGAAGGTGAGCGTTTTTAAGATTTGAGCGGTTTGTGCTTCGGCTTCTTTGGGATCGATGAGAGAGAACTGGAAACAGGTCAGGACCGGGAGTTGGAAGAGGGCGGGGAGCCAGAAGCGCGGGACGTAACCGAGGAGGGGATAACCGCCTGTGGTTTGCGCATGGCTTCCAAGAACAATAAGATTTCCATTCGGAAGAATCTGGACTGCCCCTGGAAGCACCCCGAAGGAATGACGCAGGGGCGATTCAAATGGAATGGGATGCTCTCGCTGCAGTCGAATCCCGGTTCGATTCATTTCTGCCGTAATCAGGATTTTATCCTCCAGACACTGCGCCAGATAATCCGAAGAAATATCCTCCGAATGAGAGTTTTTTAATAAAGGAATGGTCGGCGTCGCAGGAAAAACTTCGCGTTCGAAATTGAGTTTCCAGGAAGTAGAAGAAAAGGGTTTTTGAGATTGAGGCTCCAGCATTCCGCCATCATTCCATAATGGTTTTTGCGGGAAGCTTTTTAGTCCTAACTGACATGCACATTTGAGCGGCGTGAAATCACCGGTATTATTTAAATGCTCCGGGGGAGAGATTCCGCCTCCAACAGCAATATAGGTCCAGTTCCCACGAAGAGGATGAGAAAAATATAACTTGGTATTTGCCTGAACTTGCACCGGTTTTGACATCGGGACGGGGAATCCGGCAATTTCGGGGGAAAAGTTTGCGCCAGTAATGGCGATCGTGCAATCCTGTTTGAACCTCAACATGGGAGCAGGGAAACCCGATTCCAGTACCATCGCATCCTGTGAATTGTGACACAGCAGGTTCGCAAGCCGATAAGACCATTCATCGACCGCCCCGCCCGCAACTCCGCCATAGGCCAGGCGTCTGAAATCTGGGGTCGTGCAACAAAGCGTCTGGAGACCCGGATGCAATACTTCTATCACATTTCCCCCCTGGCTTCCTGCTGTAGGATTCTTGCGGTCATCATTTTAATAACGATATATTATATTAGCATAGCATGGGTTTTTTGGCTTGTCTAACCGGGGATAAACTGGACCTGATCACCGGGAGAGAAGAGACATTTTTCTGATTTTTCCTGCACTAAAGAAACCTGTACTTTTCCGATCAGATGCCAGCCACCGGGTAATGCTCTGGGATAAATCCCGGTATAAGTTCCGGCAATCGCAAGGGTACCCGGTGGGACTTGTTTCAAAGGAATGGATTTTCGTGCGATTTGCAATGCCCGGGGAAGGGGGCCCATATAAGGAAATCCGAATGAAAATCCCATAAAAAAAACCTGATATAATTGCGAGGCGTGTAGTTTTACAAACTCTTTAGGGGGGATTTTCAATTGCCTGGCAATGGTGTCCAGATCGGGTCCCTCACTTCCGCCATAATTCACAGGAATCTGATGTGTGACTGCCACCGGCAGGGGGGCATGTTGGGCGTGTGTCCAGTTTTTTTGCAATTGATCCGCGAGCGATTGCAGATCAGGAACTGGCGAATTCAAATTGGAAACCAGTAAAAGTGAGGTCGCTGCAGGCGCAACGGCAGCAATCCCTTCAGGCAGGTTTTGCGATAAAAATGACCAGATATGGAGGATATCTTTATTAAGCGCAGGAGAGAAAATTTCTTCTCGTGGGTGAAGGGAAAATCCACGATCGCCCAGCTTTTCCAATACCCACTCATTAGAAACAACAACTTTCATGAGTGAATATTATAAGAAAATTTCCGGATGTGAGTAAAGCGAGGGTTTAGAACCACGCTTTTTTGTTTCACGCGAAGATCACAAATGGTTTTTAAAGCCGCGGAAATTTAATGAATTGACGGATATTTAAGGGCTGTTTAGAGCAGATTTCATTTTCATACTCCCCTAGTTCAAAACAGGAAAGGATCCGCAGATTAACACAGATTATTCTTTAAATTTTTATAACTTATTACTGTGTCAAAACACAATCCAAATAGACACAAACTGAAACCATAAAACAAACACCCTTTAACGTCTTGCTCGAAAGGTGTTCCACTCCTATCCCAAAAAAATCTGTGTTAATGCCTGTTTTTGTTCGATAAGAATATTAGACAGGCTATTTCGCTTCGCGCTATTCTGCGTCAATCTGTGGATAAATTCTTCTTCGAGATTTTGTATTTTGTGTGAGATTTTAAAAAACTTCTGCGCTTTTCTGCGAGTTCAGCGGCTAATTCTTGTTGTTTCACGCCAAGCACGCCAAGGACGCAAAGAGTTTTAACCACGAATGAACACGAATGGACACGAATGGATTATTTTCGGTTTTTATGGATGATGAAGATGGTGTGTTTTGGGTAGAGATTCACGCAAAGGAAATTTATAAAAATTCAGAACATCTTCTTCGTGTCTTTGCGCCTTCGTGTGAGATACTTCTTCCGGGGTGCCCCCCCACTTTTCTCCGCCTTACTCATTGTAAAAAACCTTTGTGTAAAATGTGAAATCACCGAAGTTCCTACGGTTTTTAAACCTCACACGAAGGCACGAAGAGCACGAAGATTTTTTTAGGAATGTTAAGGCGGATATGTTTAAAGTGGTACATTTTTTGGCGATGGGTTTGCGTAAAATAAGACTTGAGCTTTTGCCTGGTGTATGTCAATTATCGTCCTATGATGCGATTTCTCCTTTTTCTTGCCCTATCATTTTTAACCCCTCAAACCACTGAACAAATCCTAACCCACATACATTATGGCATTTATTGAAACCATTATCTTCGCGTTTATTGGGCTTGCAATAGCCAGCTTGATCGGCGCGATCATTTTACGTGCTGCAACCAAATGGGTACTCAAAACAGATACCCCTTTTGGAGAGGCTTATATCACTTTTTTTATTGCATGCCTCATCAACTTTGCAATCTCTGTTGTCATGGCTCTCTTGATGGGGGAAGATGTCACATCGCTTTTAATGTTTCCCATCGGCTTTCTTATCCAGTCCGGCATTATTTCCGCCCGACTTCAAACCACATTTGGTCAGGCCTGTCAGGTATCCTTAGCCATGATTGCTGTTTGGTTTGGAATTGTTCTGGGCGTAGGAGGAATCATTTTTGCAATTATAAGTGCCATGGGGTGAGGCTGGATGAAAAATTTGGAGTGCGGCGGTTCCCGCCGCTTTAGATGGAGTAATAGCCTTCCAAAAAAATCTGTGTTAATCTGCGTAAATCTGCGGATAAATTCTTCTTCGAGATTTTGTATTTTGTGTGAGATTTTAAAAAACTTCCGCGCTTTTCTGCGCATTCTGCGGCTAATCCTTGTGGTTTCACGCCAAGCACGCAAAGGGTTTTAACCACGAATGCACACGAATAGACACAAAGGATTATTTTTAGTTTTTATGGATGATGAAGATGGTGTGTTTTGGGAAGATATTCACACAAAGGAAATGTATAAAAATCCAGAACATCTTCGTGTCTTTGCGCCTTCGTGTGAGATATTTCTTCCGGGGTGTTCCACCTCCCCCTTCTCCGCTTTACCCATTGTAAAAAACCCTTCGTGCGAAATGTGAAATCACTGGAGTTCCTACGGTTTTAAAACCTCACACGAAGGCACGAAGAGCACGAAGATTTTTTAGGAATGCGTTGACACGTCCTGTCCGTTCCCCACATTTTCTCATTTCAAAATCGACGTCCATCTGCGGAGCGATTTTCCTGTTTTTTATCCGCAGATTAACGCAGATTAACACAGATTATTCTTGTGGATTTTTTGATTTATTACCGTGTCCAAATCCAACTTAAATAGTCGTAAGCTGTATCTATGAAACAATATCTTTTAATGTTTTAGTCGAAAGATTTTCTATCCTTTGCTTGCATTTGACAAATACAATCTGCCGGAGCCTGCTTTTTCAAACCCGCTGGTTCCTGTAATAAGCGAAGATATGCGCAGAGAATCCAGAGTGGGATGTGTAATCGTGGGTTTCACGCTGCTCGTGGAAAGCGTGAGCGTACTGCCGGTGATGATCCATTGTTCGGAAGTCCAGTTTGTGAGCTCAATATGCCCAATTGTCACGGGGTCTGTAAGCGTAATCGTTCGCCCTGTTGCGCCATCCAGTGTCGCCGTGAAATCTGCACCACCGGCAATAATATCATTCAGCCAATTCTCCTCATTTCCCCACTCTCCGTTACCAGAGCTGCTTTCATAAGTACCACTTGCTGCTCAGACAGAGGTGTTTAAACAAAAACAAAGTGTAAGAAGGGAATAAATTTTAGCCGATTTTAAAAGGGTGGAAATCATAGTATTTAATGGGGTTTATTTTAATGTGAAGGTAGATTCTGTCGAAAGGCCGGCGGTGAGGTCGGTGACTTTGATCTTCCAGTCCCCTTTCGAATCATTCCATGCTGGGGTAAAAGTGATTTTCCCGCTGCCGTTTTCGAGGCAAATCCAGTCGCTGTCTTCATGGACCTTTCCATTTGCATCCATAATATCGACCCGAACGGGTTGAAGTCCTTTTGCGGGAGCATCTGTGGCATCATGCAATTGGACCGTGATGACACATTCTTCGCCGAGGTTTCCATTGGTTTCTGCTGCAGCCGTAAGTTTGCTGAGTTGAGCGGGATAAATGGCAATTATTTTCCCACCGAGAGAATCCAGTTCGACCGGGAAGGTGGCGATTCCCTCGCTTTTCTGAATAGGTAAAACGGTTTGTTTGAGGAGGTCGTAAATCACGATTTCGTCCTCGGAAGAAGCATGATAACGGACATTCACTGTCTGTGGGACCAGTTTTTCCATAATCCCCAGAAATTTCCCCACGCGCTCATCATATTCGCGTTTATCGTTAATCACAAACAGGTATTTAACTCCGTTTTTCTCACAAAGGTTAAAAAGAACCGTGGGTTCATCGCAGTCCACACGATGGGGGACCTTTTCACTCACCACATTTTTCAGGGTTTTGGCATACCCTTCCATAATTTCCTGATCCTTATGCGCAGGAACGCCGTGGACTTTTTCGAAATCGATTTTTTTACCGGATGTTTCGACATGGTCATCCCATTCCGTATATGCTTGCCCCGTGGCATTTGCACGCGCATTGACCTTTCCGCGGTAGCTGAAATCAAAATCAAAACGATGGGTCACATCCAGTTTTGGTCCGAGGTATTGATCGGCAAAAACAATACCACCACGCTTTTGAAATGCCTGGATTTTTTCATAAACAGTTTGTGTCAGCGTATCGGCACGTGGGAGAAAAAGAACATCATAATCATCTAACCCACCTTGCTCTACGGTTTCATCAAACAGGACATCCGCATTATAATGTGCCATTTCCAAAACGGCCTGAAATGGCAAAGTGCGATATCCCGCATAACTGCCCAGACCTTGACTTGGAGAACGGTTGTATAGAGACGCTGCCTGCGAATTCAATACCGCAATCTTTCGAGGGGAGACCTCCAGTTTTCGAATCATCTTGCCGTAAGGACGAAATACTTTTTCTGCAAGTTCGCCAATGACATCAGATGTCTCAGGCGGGACACGGTAGGTATCTTCCGCATATTTCACAGGGTCAATCTGGCTTCCATAAAAATAGCCTACAAATCGAGGGGCACGTGAAAGATTGATCCAGGTATTTTCTTTTACACGATCAGCGCCCATTGCCATCCACTCCGCACTCTTATCATCTTCCGCCGGAGGATTTTCACGGAGTTTCGGCACATCCAGCATGCCGGGATAATTTAACAAGGTCACAATATGAAGCGGGATCTGATCCAGCGGTTTACACGCTGCACGAAGCTGTTCGATATAAACCGTATATTTAGGATCCGGATTGGTATAAGTCCAGGTATGAATGATATCCACTGAAGGGTAAACATCATATAACATCACATGACGATAAGGATCGGTCATCGTCAGCATATCCGGACGGTGTTTTTTTACCACATCGACCATCCGCTGAAGCCCGGCATGAACCCCATTTCCTCCTTGAAAAATATATTTAAGCAAACGGTATTTACGATCGTTATCGGAAATTACATGCTCTGCCACATATTCCGGCGCTCCCACTTCTTCCTCGGTGAAGCCCAGTTCTTCCGCCATCTTTTTACGCCCTTCTTCATTAAGATTGGGCTTCGTCAAACTGTCCTGAATCTCCATATCCGTCCAGGCAATCTTCACATTCGGATAATCCTGAATCGCTTCCATGAACCGCCGATTCGCTTCATTTTGTTTTTCTGCAACAATCGGACTGAACGGATTATAAAAATCTTCAGGCCCTTTCCTCGCCGCATTTTTATAAAAAACATCTTCTCCTTTTGGTAAAAACTGCTGGAACTCCCGGTACCAGATCCCTCCATGCGGTTTAGTACTGACAAACATTTCATTGGGCAAAGATTCATTCAGATTTTTACTGATGCCCTGGAGCGCCACATCCAGGTCCGTGGCAGTGCTGTAAGGCAACATCGGGCCGCCAGCAAAATCAAATCCATGTTCTTTGTAAAATTTCCAATGGGGGATGAC
>CAKUMP010000071.1 GCA_934667795.1 uncultured Chthoniobacterales bacterium
ATTATCCGGACTCACCGACTGGACCGAAATCACCGGGACCGTAGAGCTCCCGCAGGAAGCAAATGGGATGTTACTTCAACTGGTATTGACCGGAATGGATGGAACCGCATGGTTTGATGAAGTCATCATAACCGAAGAACCAACAGATTTTGCCAGCTATCAGGTTCCCAATGGGCCATTTCTTTTCGGCACTCCGGAACAATGGAAGAAAGCCAGAGAAAAAGTAAAACAATTTCCCTGGGCCACAAAAATCCAGGAAAGTATTCTTCAAACAGCCGACCCGTGGGCGAAAAAAACACAAAAAGAATTAACCTCACTTATTCCTCCCCCCCACTCCTATTATCTGTACGGAATCTCAAAACCTCTCGACCCTAAAACCGGCGAATCGTTAAAATGGTGCGGGTGGTCCAACCCATTTTTTATACAAAATACGACCGGCACTCGCTATCCAAATGAGGAATATCCTGATAGCGGAACAGGCTTTATTAATGCCGACAAACAACCTTTTTATTTTGTCGCATACGCAAATGGAGAACGCCTCCGATCGCTGGAACAATCGATTCTTCCCGCATTATGTACGGCTTATGCATTAACCGAAGATAAAAAATATGCGCAGGCGGCGTTATGGTTACTGGATGCTATCGCTACGGTTTACCCCACTGCAGACAGCGGGCCTTTGGATTATCCGGGGATTGAACCCGGACAATCTGGTGGAGGGCGTCTCCAGCGCCCATATTATCAAGCAGCTGGCGCGTTAATGCGTTATGGCTACTGCTACGATATTCTTTCTTCCTTTCCTGAAATCGACTCCCCTTCTCCCACTTCTCCCACCCAAACCGCACGGGAAAATATTCTGATGAACCTGATCGGAAATGGTGGTGCTTATTGCTATTCTAAATCGCGACAAGATAAAAACCTGAATAACGGAACCCTGGATTACAACCGCGGTGTTCTGGTTGCTGGCGCTTTTCTGGGGCTCCCTTCCTATCTGGAACATGCCACTTATGGTACCAACAGCATTGTCGCTGCCATTTCCAATGCAATCGACCCACAAGGACGCTATTTTGAAACATCCAGCAATTACTCCGCTCATACCACCGATTTATTAGTCACCACTGCTCATTTATTGACAGGTATCCAACGCGGGCTTTCGGAATTTCCTCTTTCACTTTTTAACGATAAACGGCTTGCAACATTCTGTCTGGAAGATTTCTCAAAACTACAAATTGCCGGTCGCCTTCCGCTGTATGGCGACGCAGGCCCTGATCGTACGGTGTTATCGGACAATAAATGGTTTAATCCTCTTACTTATCGCAATTCCCTGATGTTTTTCACATTTTCCAATAACCCAAAAATCAAGCAGAAAGCAGCAAGGCTTTTGCACTATTTGGAGAAAGAGGAGCTTTCTGAAAAAAATCATCAGCAACTTGCCAATTATACCGGTACACGAGAATTACTTTTACTTTTTAAAGACCCTCATCAGAAATTTTTAAACATCGAATTTCCTCCCCCCGAAACGAGCTCTCTTTTTTCTGATGCCGGACTCGCTTTATTACGCAGCAAACACCCTGCCGATGAACGCGCTGCACTTTTGCGACTCGGCCCCACCCGAAATCATGGACAACTCGATGAATTAAATCTCCAACTCTATGCTTTTGGACGAGAATTCTCTGCCGATCCCGGACACGCCAAAGCCCATTTGCGTTTCGGTTTTACCCGTACTACCGTCGCGCATAATACTGTCGTCGTAAATCAACAAAATCAATTACGTACACCTTCTGCTGGTGGAGAATTGATTTCCTGGACTCCAGGGAATGGCTTTTCCTCCATGGAAGCCAACAATTTAGAGTGCTATAAATCGCTCGACATTCAGCAATATCAACGCCGCGTCGCTCAGGTTGATTGTGACTCTGTTTATTATCTGATCGACGTTTTTCGCGTCCAGGGAGGCACTGAATACGATTACAGTTTTCATGCGATTCATGAAGGAAAAATCAGTCCCCCTGAAGAGCCGGAATCCGGTCTGGAATCTCCGTCAGCACAAGCCGGAAGCGTTCTTTCCTCCACGACCCGTCATGGGCCTGATTTATTGCCGGATGGAAGACTTAAAGGATTTCCGGACAAACCATTTTACTGGACACCGGCTGGACAAGGGTATGCGTTTCTTGGAGAACCTGTCTTTTATCAACCAGGAAAACAAATTCAGCTTGAATGGTTCGCGCAGGATGCAACAGGACATCGTTTGATCTGGCAGCATTTCCCTCCTGCCGGAAGTAAAATTATACTTGCGAAAATGCACGCGCCTACGACCGTCCCACTCTCGCTGGAATATGTCCTCAGCCGTGTAACCGCAAAACCTGAGGACAAGATTCGTTTCGTTTCTCTTATTCGCCCTCAATCTGCTGCCGAAACCCATCATTGGTCTTCACAAGAATTAGCAGTCTTGAATCCTTCCAATAGTGATGCGATGGGGCTCGAAATTTTTGTAAAAGATACAAACAATCTGCAGGTTGCACATCATTTATTTGCTTCATCGACACAAAATAATGACACTACAGAATTTAAAAATGGCTTTTCCCTGCAGGCACGCGAAGGATTCATTTCGCTGGATTCAGAAGGGATTCCACAACGGATTTCTGTTTCCGATGGAAAATTAACTTTTGCTGATTTTCATTTAGAAACTATTTCTGTTACTGCGCAAAAGATACTTGAAATTCGAAACCACCCGCTTCAGTTGCGCGTGGAAGGAACTTCTGCTGACTGGGAAAATGCCAAAGGCAGCGCGATTCAACTCGAAGCGCCGGGATACTTGAAACCACTTGTTTATCAAATCCTGGACGTTGAATGGAATTCTAAAAATGAAATATGGCTGACCCTGGATGCAGACAGCAATTTGCAAAGTACTTTTTTTGTCACAGGCGTCAATGAAACCGCACTGCATACAGTGAGCCAGTTTCCAAGGGTTCAGCCTATTACAGGCAATTATGATTCTGAAACAGGACTCCCACGCGCAAAATCGCAGCGTGGTTCACGTTATACAGGTGGTTTCAATGGTTTTACTATCGCATCTCACGACGGTGTGCCTTTTGCCAGGATCATCACTTTAGAAGATGATCGCTCCACCTTACGCATCCAAAAACTTGAAAATGCCACTTTCTTTCCTGCTGTTTCAGATCAACTTCAAATTCTCGCGCCCGTCGCGGGAGATCATGTGCAATTACTGTCCTGGGCGCAGGCGACCCGATCCGCCGATGGAAGCTGGACAGTCATTGGTCCAGGTATATTGAAGCAATAAATATTTTTTCTCTCTCTTCTCATTCTAACAAAAAATAAAATCATGAAAATACAGACGACAAACATCATCAACACAACTTCAGGAAAAATAAGTGCGGTGCTCCTCACTGCTCTTTGTTTGAATACGTCTAGCTGGGCATTAAGTGGCACTTATAATAATGCTTCTTCTAATGACTCCTGGAGTAATGAAGATAACTGGGTTAATCAAATTGTGGCAGGAGGTGCCAATTTTACCGCGACTTTTGATGGCTCTCCCGGTGCCGCTCGTACAGTTTCCCTCACCGAGCCCGTTACGATCAGCCATATTGCGATTACAAACTGGACATCCGGACAGTGGAGGATTTCCGGAAACACATTAACACTCGCTTCGCCAACCACAGGTAAACCCACGATTACCACTACCGGAACTGGTGACTCGATACGCATCGCCTCTCTCCTCGCAGGAAGCAGCGGATTCGAAAAACTGGGTTCCGGACGATTACACCTCAATAATGCCAACAATTCTCTCACCGGAGGCATTACCATCAGTGCAGGAACCCTTTGGACTGCATCCGCAGGTACCATCAGCAATAATACAATTACCCTTAACGGAGGAGACTGGTTAATAGATGGTTCAGAAACCCATACTTATGACAATAACATCATTCTCTCTGCGAATACCACGATTCTCAATATAAATAATACAGGACATACGCGTATTCTCGGGGGCATTATCAGCCAAACAGACGGCCCTCGCACTCTGCGTTTAGCTGCAAATAGTGGAGATGTTCAGTTTGTTTTACAGGGAGATAATTCCTACACCGGCAATACGGTTATTGGAAATGCGAATACAAGTTCTGTCGTTGTGCGTGCAGAACATAATAATGCTTTCGGAACAGGTTCCGCAGATGTCCAATTTAATATAGGTTCAAAAACCCACGATAGTGATGCCGTAGAACTTGCCAACAATATCACGATTTCCAATAAGTCTTTTATCCTCCGTGGGCAAGGCCGTGACGATGCGGGCTCCCTGCGTAGCGTAAGTGGAAATAATACCTGGGCCGGAAGCGTGGATACCGGAACTTTCGGCAATGCAACCATTGGTGTCGATTCCGATACTTTAACTATCAGTGGCACCATCAGCGGCTCTGGCGCAAATGGACTGACAAAAATCGGAAATGGAACTCTGATTCTCAATAATACCAATACTTACACAAACGGAACCGCAGTCCATCAAGGCATATTACAAGCCGAACACGACCATTCCCTGGCCGGCGGAAATGTTTCAATTGCTTCATCCGCGACATTGAGTATCGCGACAGGAGTTTCCTTAAATGTAAATACCCTGACACTCGAAGGCACGCTGGCTTTTAGTCTCAACCATTTGTTTGATGTCACAAAAATTAATGTAGCCCAGGATCAGCTTGGCACAGGTACTTATATAGTAGAAATCACAGACAACGGAATAACGGAAGGGACTTATACCCTCATGAATATTACCGGAAATCACCAGGCTACAAACTTTATTCTGGGGGCTCCCAATAGCAATTACTCGCTTGACTGGAGTGAAGGAACGTTGTCTCTGAATGTCATTCCTGAGCCTGCTACCCCACTTTTCCTTCTTCTGAGTGCAGTAGTCCCGGCCTTCCGCCGCCGTTTAAAGAAAAATTAATCTCCTATTTTTGCAGCTTCTGCAATTTAGGCTTGATGACAAAAATCGAGTAGCCAGCGTTGGGATTATTTTGAAAATAATCCTGATGATACGGCTCCGCCGGATAAAAAATCGTCGCTTCTGAAATTTCTGTCACAATAGGTGAACGAAACCTTCCGGAAGCATCTGCAGCCGCTTTGGATTTCTCCGCAATCTCTTTTTGCTCGTCAGAATGATAAAAAATAGCAGAACGATATTGCGTCCCCACATCTGCCCCTTGGCGGTTCAATGTGGTCGGATCATGCGCTTCCCAAAATAAGGAAACCAGACGTTCATAAGAAATTTCATCTGGGTTAAACAATATTTCTACTGCTTCCGCGTGCCCGGTATTGCCATTGCAGACATCTTCATAAGTAGGATTTTCTGTTTCTCCTCCGATATATCCGGAAGTGACAGATTTCACACCTTTTTCTCTTTCAAATACGGCTTCGACACACCAGAAACAGCCTCCTGCAAATGTCGCTTTTTCAATTTTTTCCTGCATGGTTTCGGTCTCCTGCTTTATATCCTCCCCCATTACTTTCTGTCCTGTCGCCCCCATCACCCACAGGGTTGCGAGCACTCCTGTTACAGATAACACTGAAAGCCACTTTTTCAAGAGACATTTCCTCGCAGGGTTTGAATCGCCGTTTCCGCAGATTCTGCTTTAAAAATGGATGTCCCTGCTACCAGAACATTTGCGCCATGCGTCCGGACAATGTCACCACTCTCCATATCCACCCCACCATCTACTTCCAGGAAAAACTCTGCTCCTGTGCGTTTGCGATAAGCCAGTGCAAAATCCAGTTTACTCATCATATTATGCATAAACTTCTGTCCGCCAAACCCCGGAACAACCGTCATGACCAGGAACAAGTCAATTTCGCCCAAGAATTCTTCTGCAGCTTCCACTGGCGTTGCAGGGTTGATTGCCAGGCCTGCTAAACAGCCTGCTTTGCGAATACGTTTCAGAGTTTCTTTCACATCATGATCCGCTTCCAGGTGGACAGTCACTACGCGACTCCATTTTGTAAAACGATCCAGATAATGGTCAGGTCGGCTAATCATCAGATGGGTATCCAATGGGATATTCACTTTTGAATATACCGCTTTTACGACATCCGGACCAAAGGAAATATTATCCACAAAATGTCCATCCATGACATCCATATGCAACCAGTCTGCTCCTGCCCGTTCCATCCGTTGCGCTTCTTCCCCAAAACGGGTGAAATCTGCAGCCAAAATAGATGGCGCAATTATTGTTTTCTGTAAATCGACAGATAACATTTCACGTTTTTCTTCCATACCGCTAATTCTAGCGAATTTCTTCCCCTCATTGCAACCGTAGAAGAATCTAAACAGAAATACTTCCGCTCTTGTCATTTTTTAAAGATAAACGATAATAAAAAAACTGCTTTTATCTGTTTGCCGGAATTATTTTATGGATACACCCAATATACAAGGTCGAAAGTTCCGCCGTTTTTTTGTACTTTTACTGGTACTGGTTTCCGCAGGAATATTTTTAGCGATCATTTGGCCCTTTATGCAGGCATTGGTTCTGGCGGCGATTCTGACCGGGCTTTTTCGGCCCGTTTATAATAAACTTTTGAAATGGTTTCGGGGGCAGAAAAACCTGGCGGCGGCGATTACATTGGTGATTTTGATTTTATTGATCACCGGTCCACTGGCTGCCCTGGTGACATTAATTGTACAACAGGCGATTTCCATCAGTAATAATGCAATCCCGTGGTTACGGGAAAATCTCAATTCCTTTCAGGTCTCTTCTATTTTTGAGTGGATTTCGGATCGTTTCCCCTGGCTTCTGGATTTTATGCCGGAGCAGGATGAATTTCTCAAGAGATTAGGAGAAACGGGTGAGACTATCGGTTCTTATCTGGTAAAAGGGGTGTCTTCTTTCACCGCAAACACCGCCGTTTTTCTGCTGAATGCTTTTGTGATGTTTTACGCGATGTTCTTTTTCCTGCGGGACAGCGACAAAATCCTGAAACGTCTTCTGTATTATATTCCTCTGGGGAATGAAGAAGAAAAACAATTAATGGAAAAATTTGCTTCGGTTAATCGCGCGACGATCCGAGGGGTGTTATTAATTGGCATTATTCAAGGGGTATTAGTCAGTATTGGTTTTTATTTTGCGGGAATTAAAGGCGCGGCCTTCTGGGGAGCTGTCACGGTGGTATTTTCTGTCATGCCGGGTGTGGGCTCTGCCCTTATCTGGACTCCGGCCGTAATTTATTTGTATTCTATTGGATCTCATCTCACTGCCACCCTGCTTCTGATCTGGGGTGCCGGGGTGGTATCGACTATTGATAACGTCCTGCGCCCACCATTGGTTGGTCGAGAAGCCAAAATGCCTGAACTGCTTATTCTGGTTAGTACGCTTGGCGGTCTGGTTTTATTTGGCCCCTTAGGATTTATTTTAGGACCGATTTTAACCGGGTTATTTCTTAGTACTCTGGATATTTATGCGGTTACATTTAAATCCATTCTCCCTCCCGTAGAGGAAACAATGCTGAAAAATACGGAGGCTGAAACAGATAAAGAGGCAGCAGAAAAAAAACCTGCGCCAAAAGACGTGCAATCCAATGAGCAGGATTAAACCCGAAATATGCAATGGGAGAGAATGAGATGTTGCAGGATGCTAAGCCGAAATGACTTGAGGAAAATGTCCACCCCTCCGGTGGTTGCGGGGACGTTTCGACGAATGGCACTTGCGGCCAGCAGATTGCGACAGATCAACTCGATCCATTTCTCAGGTACCCTTTATGATTGCCCCGTTTGTTCCGTGGCATCTTCATAGGCTTTGACTCCGGAACGGATACTGGCAAAAAGGTATTCTTCTCCTAATTCCTGATTAAACTTTGTGCGTTCAAACATGTCTTTAAATTTCCCGTTCGCACGCGCAACCGTAAAAACAATATTCCGTTCCTTGCATTCCCTTAAAATGTCCTGCAGAATTTCAATCGCTGTGATGTCCAGCAATCCTGCCGTTTCTGCATCATAAATAATCCACCGTACGCGTGTTGGATTATGATCGACTAAATAAAAAAGCCGTCGTTTAAAATATTCCGCATTAAAAAAGACCAATGGGGCGTCAAAACGATAAATCAAAAGTCCCGGAATGACTTCACTGCCTTCGCGTCCCTCGATATCATGGTAGCCGTCCAATCCCGGAACCCGGCCAAGGATCGCATCATGCGGACGGGAACTCGCCACCAGTAACCGCAGCATATTCAAAATCAGTGCAGTCAAAATTCCAGGAATTACCCCTAACAGTAAAACGCCGAAAATAGCCACAAGCGTACAGGCCGTTTCAGAACGTGAAGAACCATAATAGCGTGATAACGCCTTCATATCAATCAACAACCAACCGGCAACAATCAAAATCCCTGCGAGCACCGGCGCCGGAATCCAACTGAATACTTGCGGAAAAATAAAAATTCCAACCGCCGCACAAAATGCGGAAACAAGCCCACTGACCTGTGACCTTCCACCTGCCTGGTAATTAATGGCAGTACGGGAATCCGCTCCACTTACTGCAAATCCGCCACTGATAGCAGAAGCAATGTTAGCCGCACCTAATGCAAGAAATTCCTGATTCGGGCGTATTTCGTAACCACGTCGTGCTGCAAACCCACGCGCAGGCAACATGGCGCTGCAATACCCCACCAGTAAAATTCCCAATCCCCCTTCAAACATCACTTTCCAGTCGTTTGAACTCATTTCCGGAATGGATAACTGCATAGGTTCGGTAGAAAAACCGCCAACAATCTGAATCCCCTTTTCATCCAGTTGAAATCCCCAGGCGGTTAAAATCGCGGCGATAACCACCAGCATCGTTCCGAACGTTCTGGTTCTTTTCCATTTTTTAAGTAAAATCAACAAAAGGATGGTGCAGAGCCCTATTCCCATGGTTCCCCAGTGCCAGTCACCCACTTTTTGCAAGACTTGCAGCAAACGTTCTAACGCGGTGCCACCATCGACTTCCACGCGTGTCAATCCTGCGCTCTGTCCCAGAATGATCGAAAGCCCTACCCCCGCCAGAAATCCAGTCAAAATAGGCCGGGATATAAAGTCCGCAATAAATCCTAATCGAAAGATTCCACCCAAAACACAACCAATCCCAATAAAAAGCGTAAGGATCAGGGCAAGAGACATATAATCCTCACTGCGAGGAGTTGCCAGTTGGATGAGGGTCGCGGCAAGCATCGCACAAGTGGCACTGTCCGGTCCAATAATCAAATGCCGACTGGACCCAAATAACGCATAGACCAAAAGCGGTAATACACAGGCGTATAATCCCATGATGGGAGGAAACCCCGCCAGTTGCGCATATGCAATGGCGGTCGGGATTTGAATCGCCGCAACCGAAATCCCCGCCCCTATATCGTGCTGTAGCCACCCCCGGCGATAATTTCGAAATAATGCGATGCCTGGTAAATAGCGTTGCCAGGATTTAAATTTCATAAACGTAAGGCTCTAAAGGATACGTGCTCCGCCCCCACTCATTGTCCAGCATCGACAAGTCAGAATGACATAGCCCACAAACCTCCACCCGAATTTCCACTTCTTCCTCCCCTAACTCCCCCGGCGTATAAGAAAATGCCTCCACACCCTTCCCCACTTCCCACACAGCAAATGCGCGAATGTCTGAACTCATAGCTTTTATTATATCCCATCCACAGCAGTTCGTCGATTAAATACCATAGATTTAGGCGGAGGTAACATGTTATCGCTCTTAACCAGGCCGGGCTATAGTTTGGACATGTGAATTGCTCTGGCGTGTCAGAGATTTTTCCCATCACACGGGAAGAATTTGGAGTGCGGGGCTCTGCACCGCTTTGGTTCGAACGACGTTTGAGTTTCGCCATACGAAGGT
>CAKUMP010000072.1 GCA_934667795.1 uncultured Chthoniobacterales bacterium
ATGTTGAATGAGGATTTTAGCTTTTGAAAGCTGGTATATGAATAAAAAAGAACTTTTTGACAAATAATATTGACATTATTTTAAGAATGTATCAAAAGTCTATTGATATTATAAAACTAAAAATAAACGATCATTTACGCTTTATTTTCCTCCCATGAAATTTTTGTTATTTATCATTTGGCTTTTTGTTTTCACATTGAGTGGGTCGCTTTATTCCGAAGAGATGGTGGTCTGGAATGAAGATTTTCGAGGAGGAGTGGGTAGCGCTAAGGCGTATCGAGGTGCTGAACAAGTAGAAGTGATTGAGGAAGAAGGAGAATCTTTTTTACGGGTTAGTTTACCAGGAAAAGTACCACTTGAAGGGGTGCGTATCAGTCTGGGTGCGATGGATGGGAATGGGCTTTTGATGGTTCGTGCAAAAGTGAGAGGTTCAGGAAGTTTAGGAGCGATGATCCAGGCGGCAAATGGTTGGACGCGGTTACCGGAAATGACTTTATCTGAGGAATGGGAGGAAATCAAAATTCCCAAAACATTAAAGGCCGGAAATAACCATCCCATTATTTATTTTGTTTCGTTGCCAATGGATGCGTTGCAGCCTGGGGCGGTTTTTGAAATTGCGGACTTGGAGGGAACGATGTCGGAACCTCTTGCATTATCGGATGTAGAAGTCAGGTCTATGCGACTGGAAGTGGAGGATTATGCACCGACCGCACAGTTCGTTCGGATCGAGGATGATGTGACGTGTGTGGTGGTGTCTCAGTCTTTTGCGACGACAGAAATTCCATTTCCTCAAACCAGCCGGGGAGTGAGTTTGTATGTACGTTACCGGGCAGCGTCTTTGGAGGATCGCATACAAATATGCACGCGTCGCGGTGGGTATAAACAGGCAGTACGAGAAGTAAATCCTGTGACAGAAGGGTGGCAATGGATGGAGATTCCAGAAATCGGGACTGAAGAAGTGGGGGAAGGGATCAGTATTGAGTCATGGCCGAAAAAAGGAGGAGGGCAAGTGGCAGCGTTAGATGCACTTGTGATCAGCACCACCCCAGGTCTGGGAGAAACAGAGCTTGAATCAATAAAATGAACTTATTCTTTAAAAAGATCGTATGTTTGTCTGTCATGTTGAGTGGTGGGGTGTGTGGCATGATGGAAGCGGCGCCTGTTGTTCGGGCATCGCGAGTGGAAGTTGCGCCTGATATTGATGGCAAAATAGAGGAGGCGGTATGGCAGAAAGCGATCGTGGTTTCAGATTTCCTGGTGCCAGATTCACATCGACCATTAAAAGAAAAAACAGAAGTACGTTTGTTATGGGATGCGAATAAATTATACATCTCTGCGAGGCTTGAGGAATCTACTTTATCGACAGCGAGCCAGCAACAGCACGAGATCAAAGCAGCCGCCGAGCAACGGGATGAGGATGTGATAAAGGATGATAGTTTTTTATTTATTCTGCATCCGGAAGCGAGCGAGCATGCGTATGAATTTGCAATTAATACACGTGGTGTTGTAGCGGATGCGAAGTCTGATCCCGAGAACTTGTGGAGTGCACGAGATTTTTCATGGAATGGAAAAGTAGATGCAGTGGCCGTTGAGGAAGACGGGTTTTGGACCGTAGAAATGGCAATTCCATGGAGTGATCTTGGCGTTGAAGCTCCTGCCAATGGGGCACAGTGGAAAGTAGTGATTGGGCGTCATGCGGCAGCTCGCCGGGAAAGTGGGGCGTGGAATCCATCGCATGGAGGCATCCATGCTCCGAAAGAGTGGGGTGGGGTGATTTTTGGTGAAACGGTTCCAGGGATTCAAACAACAACTGCGGCATCCACTCTGGAATCGGGGGAGAATCAAATGAAAGTTCTATTAACCCCTGCGTTTGAAGAAGAGCGAGGGGTTTTTATCAGCACAAAGCTTATGCCGGAAGGGGACAAAGCACAGCCGGTACGGTCTCGGAAAGTGGTGCGTATGCCGGCGGAAACTGCGACCTCCCATCTGCATGAATTTGCTGTTAAGGATATGGGTGGGAGTGTGTATTTTTCCTGGTCGGCAATTGATGCGGCAACCTTGGATGTATTATATCAATCGCCCGAAATAAATATGGAAGTTTTATCTTCCAGTATAAAACTACGATTGTCCACCGATGCTGGCTGGAAGTTCTTTGTGAATGATGCACTCATCACCTCTGGTGAAAAAGCAGATCAAGAAACGATAAAAGTCCCCTTACGGACAGGAGCGAATGTGCTTGCTTTGGAAGTCGCATCCGGGAGTGCGAGCATTCACCTGGATTCTTCCGACCTTGGAAATGCGCCTGTTCGTTGGAAGATGCGTCATGCAACAGATGCTTCTGCATTACAAGCAAGTGTGGATGATAGTCAGTGGGAAACAGCACCGGAAAATGAAGATGGGGCAATTGGAAAGCCCGGAGAAAAACGGGTGCTTCGGCATACCATCCTTTTCCAGGATACACGCATTTTTCCTGCTCCTCATCCAGCACTTTATATTGTGGGCGATGGGGTACAGCTTGTGACGTTTACAGCATTTGGAGCTACAGGAAAAACATTCCACAACTGGAGAACCTGGTTAGAGGTGCCGGAATCTGTAACTGCAATCGGGGCCACCGGGTATTATGGGAAAACGAGGGAGAGCAAGCCACAATTTACATTACGCCCGGATGGGGAGCACCGCTATGTAGTCGAAGCCGATGCTGCGATTACCGCCCGCAAAGGGGGAAATCCGATTTTATCGATTTATGATGTGGCCTTACGACAAAATGAAAGCGCAGTGGCTTCCGAGGAAGAAACATATACGATGCAGTATTATAGTCGGGCCAATGATGATACGGTTTCTGAATTCACTCAAAATGTTCCTGTACGCTTGTTGCCTCCATTGAAAGGCGTGCAATTCAAAAAGCTTTCCTACCAAATCTGGAGTGGCTTTTTTGCAGTAATAGATAATCCAGAAATTCGAATTGCACTTGCGGAAACGATGCAGGCAGCGGGCTTCAATGATCTGGTAGGTTCTTTTGAAGAAGACGAAAATACTTTTTCTTTGAAAACGACTCTTCTTATGAAGTTTGTTTCCTGGTCTTTGGATCTTGCTCCGTGGCTTCGTGAAAATCCGGATGCGCGTCTTGTCGATCAAAAAGGAGAAGCAAATCATACATTAATGTGCATGAGTACTTTGCTCGAAAGTGGATGGAAAGAAGCTGGAGCGCCATTGCTCAAACAATGGTGGGAAAAAAGAAAACTTGATACCATAAATTATGATTACGAATACCCTCCCTTTAATGGTCCACATACTTGTTATTGTGAGAGGTGTTTAAGTGCTTTTCGTACTGCAGCAGGGATATCTGCAGAAGAAAATTTAACGCCGGAAATAATTGTGCAAACTTACTCTTCACAATGGGTGGACTTCATGGCGCGGAGGGTTGCCCAGCTTTTTCGATTAATAAAAGACACCGTGAATGAGTTTCCTGGAGACATCAAATTTGAAGTTTACAGTGGATACCACACGCCTGAAAATGCGGCGCGTTATGGGGTGGACTGGCGTTATGTCGGTGAAATGCAGGCAGCGGATCGTGTCGGAATGGGGTATGGACGTCCTGTACCTGCTGTTCATGAAAGCATAAAGGTGCTCCAGGGAATTCCCGCCATGTTCGGGGAATTGATTACGCCTTACATGAAAGAGCCTATGGACTTTTCTCGTCCAACCAATCAGGCGACAAAGGCAAATTTATTGCGCAGATTCATTGACTCTACGGGGGGTGTTTTAATTTACCATACGCAGAACATGGATGGGCGATCATGGTATGCTGCTGCAGAAATTTCCCGCCTTGTCGCAAAATTTGAAAATTTATTTGAAGGACAAAAAGCGGTTTCTTTGCCTGAGCACCCTGAAGCAGAGGTTGCCTTAATAAAAGGAGAAGATGTTGCATTGTTATGTGTGATGAACCCGGGGAGAACGGAGAAAAGTTATTCCATCAAATACCCTGAAGAGTTGGGAGAAGGAAAAGAGTTTTATTCCGACCGCATGACAAAGGCAGGGGAGACAATAAACGTGACCCTTCCTGCCGGCGAAATAGCGGTTTACGTAATCAACAAAACTATTCAATAATATTATGAAGAAATCACATACTATTCAATCCATATTGCTCGGTGCGACACTGCTCACCATACCGGTTTCAGGATATTCGAGTGTACTTACGAGTTTTGAAACTTCTGAAGGATTTACAGCGAATTCTCGGGCAAATACCGCAGGCTGGACATTTTCAAATAATACCCGGCTCCGTGTTTCTGATGGAACGACGGAACCTGCCTTAGATGGTTCATTGTCGTTATACACACAAGGAGGCAGTAGTGCTTTGAGTGTGACGAATACCGAGAACTGGGCCGATAAAGAGGATAAACTGAATATTTATTCTTTCTCTTTTATTACAACGGAAGACAGTACCTGGCGAAATCAGGGAAACGCGGCATGGATCTATATTTTCTTGTGGGATGATACTCTGGAGTCTCGCCGATCATTTCAAATTACTGCCAAATATGGGAATACGATGGAAGCCAATCATCGTATTACGTATAACCGGGATGACGGCAATGGGGGTTCAACTACTGCAACTAGCTTTCTTTCGCAATCTACTTTGGATTTCAAGCAATGGAATACCATTTCTGCAGACTTTGATTTTACTGCCGGGACGTATGACCTACGGTTGAATGATTCAATTATTGCAGATAATGTTTTATTACCGACCGACTGGGATGTCAGTGCCATTGTCGGAACATGGCTCATTACGCCTGGTGATGGAACGACAACGTATTATGATATGGTTACGGCTATTCCTGAACCGTCTATTCTGGGGCTTTTTGGGGTTTCTCTTCTTGCCTTACAGATACGTCGTAAAAGGGGATAATGCATGCACAGGAGGACGACAGGATTCAGTATGCTGGAATTGCTTGTGGCAATTGCAATAGTGATTGTTCTGGTCGCATTGGGGTTGCCGGTAATTACGCGTCATATTGAAAAAGGGCGTGCTTCTGCATGCATGGGAAAACTTCGTAATCTGGCGATTACCATGACACATTTTCGTACGGAGCGTGGACAGAAGATGTGGGATCTTCGAACGGTTGCTGCGGGCGGGGAAGGGAGTATTACGCCTGTACAGATCTTTTATCGATATGGACTGGTGGAATCTGCGGCAGAGTTGTGTTGTCCTTCTGCAACGAATGCTGCAAATGGAGCGTGGACGACGGGAGGGAGTGGTTCTACCGATTATGTGGCAAAAATTGCGAATCAATATATGTCCTATGCGGTAAATGGCATCGCATTTTATCAAGGGTCTCCATGGAAAATGACAAATGTTCCGATGACCAGTTATTTATATTTTTCAGAGGTAGAAAGTAAGACGCCTCTTTTTTTGGATGGACATGTTTTTCAATTGAATGCTACTTCATGGCAACCAGCGATGAGATTTACCCGAATAGCCATGCGTCATCAGGAACACTGCAATGTCCTTTTTCTGGATGGGCATGTGGAATCGTTGAGTCGGAGTCAAGTGGAGCGGCTTGACCCTTATGGGGGGACAAATCCAGCATGGCTGAGAGATTTTGGGGTGGATGAATGATATGAATATAGAAAACCTCCGACACATCACTGCAGAATTCGTTAACGAATGGGCCCGGCTTTTGGTACCCCATTTTGGGTCTGCAGGAAGTATGGATCTGGATCTGCAATTCTGGGAAGACGCAGAGGGGCCGTCCTACTACAATCAATTCAGTCATTATACTTTTCTTTTACTGGCAAGTGGAAGGATTCCCGGATGTGATCAAAAAGCACGGGATACTTATCGGGAACTTGCACTGCGAAATATTGAATATGTTCTGCGGATTACGGATGAGACCGGGCATACTCCCCATTATTCGCGAGGACAAAACTGGGGGCAGCATGTAGGGGAGTGGATAAATTATTACCTTCTTTGCTCTTTGGAGTTAATGGATGCTTATGATTGGGGAGGTGCAGATTTGCGAGAACGTGTGAAGGAAGTGCTCTCTCAAACAACGCAGATCCTTTATGAGCGTTATCTAAAACATTTTACTCAGCCGCCAACAGGATTTTTGAGCAATCATGCGACCTGGCATGCATTGTTGTTTTATCGAGCAGGACGCTATTTTGATAAAAAAGACTGGACGGAGTACGGCCAGGATTTTTTCTCTCAACGCATATTACCCTTTCAAAATTCTGATGGTTACTGGCCCGAGGGGGGTGGGATTGTGGTCAATTATTCTATGGTGACAGATCTGGCGGTCTCTATTTACGCAGAACTTTCCAATGATGAACGGGCACATGCAAGTATAGGACGTTCCCTGGGGTTTCATGAGTATATGAGTTTTCCGGATGGTTCCAGTGCGGTGGTGGTCGATACGCGCATGCGCCGTTCTTCTAATCCATTTATGTTTTTGCCACCCGGGTTTTTAAATTATGAATGTGAAACATTTTTAGAAAACCGCCTGAAAATGGCAAGGGATCGGTTGACTAAAAATAAACTGCCGGAAAATTCCGCGCAGGCATTTGCTTTTTTTGGACCATTTGCAAATGCACTTTTTTTAGAGGTTTTAGAGGATAAACAATTTGCAAATAAGGCATTCGACCGACCGTCTTCTTTACCTCTCGCACGTATTGAAAATAACGATTGGCAGGTATATCTTGGACGACAGGTGACGCCAGAACATGGTGGTCGATTTATATTGGACACGCAGAATTTTATTGAAATCTGGCATCATGAGGCAGGTTATCTTGCAGGGACGGGTGGGAGTAAATTCATGCCCCTGTTTTCAACGTTACGCCGCGTAAATGGTGGGCGTTCTTATATTCCTGACAAGATACAGCATGTTCGCTCGGATGAAACTTCAGCCGAAGTTCTTTTTTGTTTTGATCAAGATGAAATTCTGGTTCGCATTTTAATTGAAAATGAAAAATGCCATATTGCGGCGGCTGTGAAGAAACCTGTTCAGGAGAATGCTTACGAATTTGCTCTTGTTTTGGCCGTTCACGTCGAAGAGATTTTGAATTTCAATCAAGTAGAGAAACGGATAAACCCGGTGCAATTGATTAATGAAACTGCCAGGAAGGCGCCTCTTAATACACTGATTTGGCGTGAGTTGAAATGGACTTTGCCTGAAGGTGCCGTATGTGCTTACCCGTTGATCCCCTATAATTCCTACACGCAAAACGGGCTTCCTCAACCAACGGAATATACGGTACGTTTGAGTTTGAAACTGACAACGGAAATTCAAACCCTCACGATCCAACCTGTTTAATACAGGTGAAATTGTTTTGCCTTTCTATGAATCAAAAAACTTTAAGCAAGTTTAGATGCCGTGCGAATGAGAGTGGAGACGTGCTGTTGAGTTTTTATCTTGCGACAGAAATTTTTAAAAAAGCTCAGGATGGCATGCCGTTGTGTATTCGTATCTGGCGTAAAGAAACGCCCGGATTTGTTTTTAATCGGGATTATGAAGAATATTTTGATGGGATTTTAATAGAAGGTACCAAAGTGATTTTTGAGGGCAGCCTTCCAGCCATCAATCAAAGGAAATTTGAGTATCTGGATCAAACGGCGGATACAGGTTGCACGTATGCTTATTGGGTTTCAATTGACGAACATCCTGTTGGTCCAGTCGTGCTTAAGGTCAGAGATCGTGAGGTATGGTGGCCATATGAAGTTTTAAAAAAACGGTTGTTTAAACTTGCAGAACAGTATCCGGATGTTGTGGACGTACAAAATTATATGCATACGACACAAAAACGTCCTATACCCGGCATTCAGGTTGGAAATCAGAAACGGCGTATTGCTTTTATCGGAGCAATTCATGCAGGAGAATCGGGTCCGGAATTAATTGTTCCTATCCTGGAGAAGCTGGTGATGAATCATCAGAAAGAGCTGAGTCAGGTTGGCGTGGTCGCGATTCCTTCCGTAAATATCGATGAGCGAGAAAGACAAGTACAGGGGACGCCATGGTATTTAAGAACAAACTCAAATCGAGTGGATCTAAACCGAAATTTTCCCGCGGAATGGGAAACAGTGGGGTATGAATATGGGTTGATATCTTCGGATCCTGACGCCATGACTTATCGCGGTCCGTTTCCGGCATCTGAAGATGAAACCCGGGCAGTGATGCAATTTATGGAACAGGTTCAACCATTGGGCGTGTTTTCTTTTCATTGTCTGGCAAGTATTTGTTCGCCTGTTTTTTTAACGTCCAAATTTGCCAAGGAGGATATTTTATTTGCGGAAAAATGTCGGGCTCTGCTGGAACCCTATACAAATGGGTTTTATGGGACAGCGAAAGAGGTTGCTTTAAAGTATGCAAGTAGTGCCGGCAGTCTTTCCCATTGGCTTTACGAAAGCACGAATACTCCCTGTTTTGATCTTGAATGGGATGGGGATGAAAAAACCAAAGGTTGTATTACGGACCTGACAACACCGGAAATGTTGAATGTGTGCATGGAGGGACATTATCGTGGTGTTGTTAATGTGTTAAAAAGCCTTGCAGCTTCATAGCACCGTGTGCAGTTGTTGTTCAAGATGGCGTTGCATGATTTCAAAGCTGCCCGGAGCATAGGGCGTGACTCTGGACGCATAATGTTCGGGAGAATGCAGGGGCGCCGGGACGAGATAACCAAGGTTACGATTTGCGAGTGTGATAATAAAAAGAGGCGTGGTTTTACAGCAGTTTCGTAAATGTACCTGCATCGCAGAGTACACCTCATCCGCAATGGAAACGAGCGCGATGCCTCCCAGTTTTGCTGTCAGGCAAGGTCGGTCCGTTTCCTGACGATCCCCAATTGCTTCTCTACGAAGCTTGAGGCGATGATATCGTTCGGTGAGAGTACGATCCGTGGTCGCTCGTTGCGCTCGAATAATTTCATCTCTGCTGGGGAGGTCAGAAGAAACTGGCAAGGAAACATGAGAAGGGTGAATGCTCCATTCAGAAGGGAGAGAATCAGTGCGTGGGCGAATGTTCCATAACCCCAATGGGGCACCTGATTCTACAATTCCTTCAAATCCAAGTTCATTGCCAGGAGGAAGCATTTGATACCAGAGCGACAATACAGAATGGGCAAGAACCAGTCCGGCATGTTCTGCAATTTGTAAATCGCCGGTATATTGTTGCCTGGCAGCAAGGTCTCCGGATGCGCCTTGAAGAAACAGACAGGGAGCTTTAGTTTCTTTTTCTACCACTTCTCGCATACTGCCAATAAAGTCCGGAGAAATGGTCTTGTTTTGCCATGCCAGAATAGTGGGATGGCAGGCATAATTCACCAGGGTAGCGATGCAGCGTCCCGAAAAATCGCTGATTCGTCCCAGCAGAAGTGTTTGATCGACAGGGAGTGCAGGGTTCCAGCCGACAACGGGGCGTCCATTGACATGTAACTCTCGGCTTGTTGCTAACGGACATGTGCCTGAGGTGGTTTCCAGTATGCCAGCAGTTAGATGCGTGCGTGCTTCTTGAAGAGCTTCCGTAATTTTTTGTGCGAGGTTTTCAAGGAAGGGAAGAATTTTGTCTCCCCCTTGCTGGTTGGAATCATGCGGACAAAAGGAGGGACCAGAATGGGTGTGACTTAATGCGAGAATGGTTTTTTCTGGAGAAAAACCGGCATCGGTTACTGCTTGAGCCAGAATCATTTCTTCTTCACGGGATCGCCACCAACCGAGATCCAGGGCGACGATGGCTAACAAATCGTTTTCATCAAGATCTGTCATTACCAGAGCGGTAAGAGTCAGAGGTTGATGAATGGAC
>CAKUMP010000073.1 GCA_934667795.1 uncultured Chthoniobacterales bacterium
AATCAGGACTCCGATATCGGCTTTTCCGGAAGTGATTGCATTATAAACGTCATCGAATGGAACGGCGATGATATCCAGATCCCGACTTTCTGCAAAGATCTGGAGCGAGAGGTAAGCGCTGGTCATGAGTCCGGGGACCGCAATTTTTTTTGTCTGGATCCACTTGCGGATTGTATCGAAATCGGCATTTTCCGGGAGGCCATCGGTGGATTTGGCGACAATGAGGGGACCATATCCGTCGCCCATACTGGCACCGGAAGGGAGGAGTGCATATTGATCGAGAACGTATGCGTAAGCGTGAATAGAAATGGCGCTGATATGGAGTTCCCCTTTTTTTGCGCGTTCGTTAAGCGTCTGGATATCCTGAAGGGTGTGTTCGAAGTCATAACCCATGGTATCGATTTTATGTTCTGCGAGCCCATAAAACATGAAAGCATCATCTGCGTCGGGGGAGTGACCGAGAGTAAAAACAGGAGTTTTAGCAGTATTCATAGCGTACTTAATGGGATATATCCGGGGGTTCGTCAACCTTCATTGGTAAAATTGGGTAAATACAGGTTGGGAAGTCTATTGAGGAGGGGTTAAGGCGAGGGTATGCAGGGTGCCGGGAAAAGATTGAAGATTGGTGATTGTGAAGGGGAGGATATGTGAAAGTTCTGTGCAGGCATTGGCATCTGCATCGGGAAGCAGGAGAATGCATTGCGCAGGAGGAAGAGCAAGACGTCGGGCCGTTCTGGCGAGACGGCTGATATGTGGCTGAAAGTCACCGGATTTTGTTTCGACCCACAGAAGTTGCTGGTTGAGCTGGAGCAGGAAATCCAGCTCGCAATACTCTCCATTCGAAAACTGGATTTTGGCATTGGGCAGGATTTCAAAAAGGATGGAAGACTGGGTGGAAGATTCCAGTTCGGCGTGAACATGATGAATTGTAAAGGAGGTCCAGGCTTCGAGCCACCTGCCGCAAAAGAAGAGTTGCGCAGCAGGAAGTCGAGAGGTGGTGATACGAAGGGATGGCTGATGGGATTTGATGTGACGGAAATTTTTCAAAAATGCGAGACGATGAAGTTCTCCGCAGAAGCGAAGAAGGATTTCGGCTTCGTCGTCGGAATACGGCTGAAGAAACTCTGTGAAAGTGGCACCGGTCTGCATACTTCGCCGGATTTTCTGAAGAATCACGCGCAGGAGGGGGTAATGATGAGCGAGCATCAGGGCAACTGGAAAAACAGGGGAATCTTCCGGGGTATGGTTTTGTGAGTAGCGCAGGGTCAGATTTTTTTGTTGAAAGAAGACCGCAAGGGTGAGTGGGATTTGTGGGATGGGAGGGAGAGACGTCGTTTCAGAAAGAACAGCGCTTTCCTGGATGCGAGGAGATGTTTCCTTGTTCGGCAGGCGGGATTGCAGGTTGTCCGTTCTGGTGAGGGCATGCGTTTCCTGGTTTTTAAAGGGGAGAGTGGTCAAACCAGAGTGTTTGTGCAAAAATGTGGAAATTTCCTGCAAGGTTGCGGAAATCTCCTCAAGCAGGGAGCAAGTACGATCTGTATTCATGAATTTGGGGATTAATAATTGGGGAGTTTACCCGCAGAAATCATCTTTTCTGCTTTTTGGTAAAACATATCGCTACCAGCATGAAAACCACTTCGAAAAAGAACAAGGTAAATCTTGGCAAAAAAAAAGTTTTTGGAAACGGAAGTGTGCAAAATTAATTTTATTGTATGAATCGAAGCGAAGATTGTGTCAGGAAATAAGTTTCAGTTGATCTTGAGAATGGATCAGGCATACTTTGCAGAAATATGACTATGGGGACACATTATGAGACGGCAATAAAAAAGCGTACCAGGATTGTGGCGACATTGGGGCCAGCTTCCGAGAATCCGGATACTTTACGGGATATGATGCTGGCAGGGCTGGATGTGGTCCGAATTAATTTTTCGCATGCGCAACACGAACATGTGACGGATGTGGTGCAGATGGTGAGAAAAGTGGCGCGCCAGACCGGCACGCAGATTGCGATCCTGGGAGATTTGCGCGGGCCACGGATTCGTGTGGGCGAGGTGGAAGGCGGGACGATTCCATTGAATGCAGGAAGCCGGATCATGTTGACTCCCAGACAGGTGACAGGTTCACCTGATATGGTCAGCATTTCGTTTCCTGAACTCGCAAAAGACCTCGAAGTGGGATCCATTTTGCTTCTGGATGATGGAAATCTGGAGTTACGGGTAGCAGATTTGACGAGTAAGGGAGATATCCGCTGTGATATTGTGCGTGGGGGATTTTTATCCAGTCGGCGGGGGATAAATGTGCCCGGACGGAAGGTCAGTTTACCTCCTTTATCGAAAAAAGATCTGGCGGATGTGGATTTTTGTTTGCTGCATGATTTTGATTTTCTGGCGCAGTCGTTCGTGCAGACATCGGAAGATATCCGGCAGTTAAATCAGTATATTGCCAGTAAAGGTGGAGATATTCCGGTGATCGCGAAGATCGAGAATCTGAGTTCGATCAACGATATTGAAAACATTGTCCAGGAAGCTTATGGGGTGATGGTGGCACGTGGAGATATGGCGCTGGAAGTAAGCCTGCAGGATGTTCCCATTGCACAAAAAAGAATTATTTCTGCCTGTCGCCGGGCAGGACGTCCGGTGATTACCGCAACCCAGATGCTGGAAAGCATGACCACAAGCCATAAACCCACCCGTGCGGAGGTAGCGGACGTGGCAAATGCGGTGCTGGATGGAAGTGATGCCATTATGCTCTCAGGAGAGTCTGCGATTGGAAAACATCCTGCCCTGGTGATTGCCACGATGGCGCAAATCGCCAGCCGCACAGAAGAATCCTGGTGGAAAGAAGAATTGCCAAAACCTCCTCCTGTCGTTTCTTCCGCAGATATCAGCCAGACGGTCTCCGATGCGACTTCCTGGACTGCCCAACGGCTGGGCGCATCCACGATGATCACATACACCACCTCCGGGCGTACCGCACGAACGATCTCGAGTCATCGACCCAATATTCCGATTTTAGCACTGACTTCCTCCCCGCGCACATTGAATCGGCTTTGTTTATCCTGGGGGGTAAAAACGCGCCTGATTGAATCGCTGCGTGGAACGGCCCACATGGTACATGTGGCATTTCGTGAAGCAGTGGATTCAGGTCTGGCCAAAAAAGGAGATATCATCACGATCACCGCCGGAACACCATTTGGCCATGCAGGTTCGACAAACCTCCTGAAAGTCGAACGCATCGTGTAGGAGTGCGGTGACACGTCACCGCTCTCAGGAAAATCACAACATCGCATTTTTAGATTGAGAGAATTTTAAGGAGGGATAAGGTAATGGATTATGAATGATCCACGTTATCAGGAATTGGCAGAGGTACTTACGGGATACTCCACACGGTTACGGGCAGGCGAGAAAGTTTTAATTGATGCGTATGACCTTCCTGACCAGATGGTGATCGAGCTGATCCGTGCGGTTCGTAAGCGGAAAGCGATTCCGGTGGTAGAGCTGCACCAGAGCCGGGTAAGTCGGGAACTGGCATTGAAAGCAACCGAGGAGCAATACGATCTTTTAGCGGAACTGGGATTGGCCCAGATGAAAAAGATGGATGCGTATATTGCGGTGAGGGGGAGTCATAACATTACGGAACTTTCGGATGTCCCTGCGAAGCAATTACAGATGGTAAGCGGGAAGATGAGGAAGGTGCTGGACCATCGGGTGGGGAAAACCAAATGGGTGGTGCTGCGCTGGCCAACTCCTTCGATGGCACAGAGTGCCGGAATGAGCACAGAAGCTTTCGAAGACATGTTTTTCAAGGTATGCACCTGGGATTATGGCCGTTTGCTCCCGGTGATGAAAAAACTGAAAGCCCTGATGGACAAAACCGATCACGTGCACATCAAGGGACCGGGCACCGATCTGCAGTTCAGTATCAAAGGGATTCCCAGTATCGTTTGCGGAGGCGAGCATAATATTCCGGATGGAGAAGTTTTCACCGCACCGGTCCGGGATTCTGTCCAGGGGAAAGTCACCTTCAATGCCCCGACCATTTATCAGGGAACGGCATTTGATCAAGTATGTCTGGAATTCGAAGATGGCAAGATCGTGAAAGCAACCAGTAATGAAACCAGAAAACTGAATGCGATTCTGGATTCAGATGAAGGCGCGCGTTATATCGGAGAGTTTGCCATTGGGTTCAATCCGTACATTTTACATCCAATGCGGGATATTTTATTTGATGAGAAAATTGCCGGATCTTTCCATTTCACACCTGGTCAGGCGTATGAAATCGCGGATAACGGAAATCGGAGCCGGATCCACTGGGATCTTGTCAATATTCAACGAAAAGACTACGGCGGGGGAGAAATCTGGTTTGATGGAAAATTGATCCGGAAAAATGGCCTGTTCCTGCCTCCGGCATTGAAAAAACTGAATCCATAAGAGGATAAAATGATGAAAAAACGGCTGATGGCCTGGTTGACGGGTGGGGTGGTGAGCGGAGCACTTTTTTTTGTTAATACGGGGATTACGTTTGCGGAAAGTGCGGAGAGTCCAGACAACAAAAACGCTTTATCCGGCATTGTAGTGGTCATTGGCGATGGGGTTTCGACGGAATTGTTGACGGTATCGAGGGTGTACCATCATGGCGCGACCGGGAAATTACATTTGGAGACATTTCCAAATGCGGCGCTGGTGCGAACCTGGTCGGCAAATAATGTGGTGACCGATTCTGCGGCGGGAGCAACTGCGATTGCCCGGGGGGTGAAAGCGGTAAATGGCTGTGTAGGAGTTGGAAAAGAGGGTGGGGAATTTATTCCGAGCTTGATTGATCTGGCCAAGAAACAAGGCTGGAACACGGGCGTGGTGAGCGATGATGAAATCCCGGGCGCAACCCCGGCTTCTTTTATTGCCGAACATGGAAAACGAAAAGACTATGCCATTATTGCATCAAAAGCAGTCGAAGCAATGGGGCCGCGGGTGGATTTGGTTTTTGGCGGAGGAAGAGCCTGGTTTGAACCGGTAGAGGGGTTTGATTATAAGAGTCAAAGTGTGGAAATCGTGGAGGAAACCCAAAAGAAACTGACAGAAAAAAACGTTTCTGTGTTTCGGGACTGGAAAGAATTCAAAGAGCGTACAGAGGCCGGTGCGGTTACATTTCCTGTGCTGGGCGTATTCCATGACGGCGTTTTCCCTTACATAGCCGATGGAGAAAGGGCACCTCGCTTGGTGGAAATGGTGGAACTCGCATGGGAGCTGTTATCCAAAGACGGTAAGCCGGTCATGCTGGTGGTGGAAGCAAGCCTTCCGGATAAAGCGTCGCATGGAAATCAGGCAAAACGTGCTGTGATGGAAGTTGCTGAAATGGATGCGGTTCTCGAACGCGTGGATCAGTTGCTAGATGAAAATGGGTTGATCTTGGCGACGACCGATCACAGTACAGGGGGGCCTGTTTTCAATGGGTATCTGCCACTGACATCCAAAGGGGAAATTGTTTTGAAAGAAAATCCTGTGACCGGAATTTCTTCCGTAACCTGGGGGACCGGCCCCGGAGGCGAATTCAGTGAAGATAATTTCTGGAAACTCAAAGAACGTCGCACGCCCTGGGTTGAAGACAAAGAGAGTCCACAATACGCCCAGCCTGCTGCCGTTTACACCCCGTCCGCCATGCATTCAGGCGGAGACGTCTGGGCTGTCGGACGCGGTCCCGGTAGCGAAAAACTCCGCGGTTTTATCGAAAACACCGATATTTATCGCATCGTAGAAGAAGCCTTAAACTCAGCAATACCCTCTACGACCGCGCAGCCTTGATAATTTCGCTGAAGGAGCGAGGTTCAAGACTTGCCCCACCGACGAGGGCGCCATCAATATCAGGCTGAGCCAGGAGGTCAGCGGCATTGGCGGGTTTTACGCTGCCCCCATATTGAATACGGACTTTAGCGGCTGCGTCTCCGGCGATCGTCGTCAGGATTTCACGAATTTTTGCATGGGCGTCCTGAGCCTGTTCGGGCGTTGCATTACGCCCGGTTCCAATTGCCCAGACGGGCTCGTAGGCGAGCACGAGTTCATCAAATTTGTTTTCAGGAAAAGCCACCAGACCTTCTGTGAGCTGTGTTTTCAGCACTGCATCCAATTGTCCTGCATCCCGTTCGGCAAGGGTTTCTCCCACACAAAGAATCGGACGCAGTTTTGCTTCCAATGCTGCCAGCACCTTCCGATTAATCGTCGTGTTATCTTCATGAAAAAGTGTCCGACGTTCGCTGTGTCCTAAAATGACATAACGCACATAAAACTCGCGCAACATAATAGCGGAGATTTCTCCCGTGAATGCTCCATTGGGAGCCGCATGCATGTTTTGTGCAGCCAGCTTGATATTTTGTACATCCGCAAGCGCCTGCGCCGCCGCAGGGATCGCTGTAAATGGTGGCGCAATCACAATGTCCACGTCATTTGAATCCCCAACTTCCAATCGAAAATCAGATAGAAAATCACGTGTTTCCTGTTCGGTCATGTGCATTTTCCAGTTGGCGGCAATAATCGGTTTTCTCATGTATGGGACAGGATTGAAATTTCAGATAGTGTTGAAATTGTGTTGGGTATTTTTAAGCAGTAGTGAGCGCTTCGACACCGGGAAGGGATTTTCCTTCGAGTAATTCGAGAGAAGCACCACCACCGGTAGAGATAAAGCTGATTTGCTCTGCGACGCCGGATTGTTTAATGGCTTTCACAGAATCTCCGCCGCCGATAATCGTGGTGGCATTTTGATTTTTGGCAACGGCATGCGCGATGGCGAAAGTTCCTTTGGAACATTCTTCGATTTCGAAAATCCCCATGGGGCCATTCCAGAGAATGGTGTTTGCTTTCGCAATTTCTTCTGCATAGCGCGCAACGGTTGCCGGGCCAATATCCACGCCCTCGCGGTCATCAGGAATCCCTTCCGAGGAAGGAATAACCAATGGATTTTCGATGCTGCGGCCAGAAAAATCGACGGATGTTGCTGTGAGTTGATCCTCTGGGAGGAGAAACTGGACATTCAGTTCTTTTGCTTTGTTCAGTGCTGCACGCGCGGTATCAAGCTGATCGGGTTCACTCAAGGAGGCACCGACGCTGCGTCCCTGTGCGAGAGCAAAGGTGTAGGCCATGGCACCACCAATCAGAATCGTATCGACCTGGTCTAATAGGCGATCAATTACCTGGATTTTGTCCGATACCTTTGCTCCGCCGAGAATCACCAGATACGGGCGTGTGGGATGCGTCAGCTCATGGGTGAGGTATTGGAGTTCCCGCTCCATCAGCAAACCTGCGACGGATTCTTTAATGAAATGGGTGACCCCTTCCGTTGACGCATGGGCGCGATGCGCGGAACCAAATGCGTCATTCACAAAAACTTCTGCCGCGCCGGCAAGTTTTTTAGCAAAGTCCGCCTCGTTTTTTTCTTCTTCCGGATGAAAACGGACATTTTCAAGCAGAAGAATTTCGCCGGGTTTGAGTTGAGCACGTTTTTCCTGTGCTTCCGGGCCGATACAATCGGCAGCAAACTGAACCGGACGGTTCAGCAGTTTAGCAAGCGTATCTGCAACCGGACGCAACGAATACTGCGGATTGGGTGTCCCTTTTGGGCGCCCTAGATGGCTGCAAAGCACAATCTTTGCCTGCGCATCCAGCAGAAGTTGAAGCGTGGGCAAGGTCGCCACAATCCGTGTATCGTCGGAAACGAATGGAGTGGAATTCTCTGTTTGCAATGGAACATTGAAATCAACCCGTGCGAGAACCTCGCGGTGCTGTAATTCTGTCTGACGAACAGATTTTTTCCGCATGATAATAAAATGTTTTAAATTTAGTGGGGATTCAGGGATTTCGTGAAGGAATTATCCCAGTTTTGCAACCTTCTGGAGTATTTCCACGCAACGGTTGCTGTATCCCCATTCGTTATCGTACCAGCAAACAATTTTGAAAAACTGGTCATTGAGTTCGATCCCTGAAGAAGCATCGAAAATCGAACTGTGAGAATCGTGGATAAAGTCGGATGAAACGACTTCATCTTCTGTATATGCCAGGATATTTTTCAATGGGCCTTCAGCCGCTTTTTTGATTTCCGCGCAAATCGCTGCATAGCTGGTAGGTTTGACAGGGCGGAAGGTGAGATCCACGACCGAAACCGTTGCGGTTGGGACACGGAAGGACATTCCGGTGAGTTTTCCTTTTGTTTCAGGTAAAACGAGTCCCACAGCTTTTGCAGCGCCCGTGGTGGAAGGAATAATGTTGATGCCTGCCGCACGCCCACCCTTCCAGTCCTTACGGCTGGGACCATCCACGGTCTTTTGGGTTGCAGTATAACTGTGTACCGTGGTCATCAGACCTTCCTTCAGACCACAACTGTCCAGAAGAACTTTGATCACGGGGGCAAGACAGTTGGTGGTGCAGCTTGCATTCGAAATGATCTTATGTTCGGCCGTAATTTCATGATCATTTACTCCAAGAACAACCGTTTTGAGGTTGTCTCCTTTTCCGGGAGCGGAAATGATGACCTTTTTAGCGCCTGCGTCGATATGCCCTTGCGCAGCAGTGTCCTGCGTGAAGAGACCGGTGCATTCCAGAACGATATCCACCCCGTGGTCTTTCCAGGGAATTGCTGCGGGACCTTCTTTAATAGCAAGTGTGCGGATTCTACCGTTCCATTAAAACGTCCTTGTGTGGAATCGTATTTCAAAAGATACGCGAGATTATCGGCAGGAACCAGGTCGTTAATTGCAACGACATCGATTTCTGTTCCAAGAAGCCCTTTTTCTACCAGTGCACGGAAGACGAGGCGTCCAATGCGTCCAAATCCATTAATACCGACTTTGATCATATATGTGAAATGCTGAAAATTATTTTACGCGTCTCCCATTCTTTATTTTTTATTCATATAAACAGGATTTCAAGGAGACAGTTGAACAAGTCGAAGATAGAAGCTCGAAGGAATCCCGTCAAGCATAAGCAAAAAAACGCCTTCCCGAAAGAATGTTCCAGGAAGGCGAGAATTTTTAGTAAAAATTAAGCTTTTGGGTTTTTTTCGTTCAAAAAAGCAGTGGCTGTCGGACTCAGATTCCGCATAAAGGTCGAACCGGTTCCTTTTTTGATATATTCAGCACAGGCTTCCCGAATGATATGCGTCAGAGTGACATCACGATCATAAGCAACCGCTTTCATTGCATTCAGGATATCCACGTTTTCCGCATACGAAACCCGGGTTTTTTCTCTGGATAATTGATTTGGCATAAATTGATGGATGTTAAGGGTGTGGGTTTTATTAAAAAATAATGAAAAACAAGAGGAATATTAACAGTAACTATGAATTATGATTATTATAAAGTCAAGAAGGAATTTTAATAAATGAGAGCATAAAACACGTAAACTGACATATCATTTATGGTGTTTTTGAGAATAGGAGTTTGATAGTAAACGAGGAGGTGGCTGGGGGGAGGTTGGAGGGGGGAGCAGGAAGGTGGAGTGCCTGGAGGAGGAATTGGGAAAGAGAGTTCTCGGGAATGGAAATGAGAATGGACTGATAGGTGGGATAGGGAGGGAGCGGGGTAGCGGAACCGCCCAGGGATTCTGCGGTGGATTGAATGGTTTTGAGGAGGTCGGGCGCTTTTTCCTGAGCGATAAAATATTCGAGTGTGAGTTCGAGAGGTTGGGGCTGAAGCGCCTGGGTCGCGATGTGGTCAAGTTGGTCTTTCAGGTGCGTGGTATCAGGAGGCGTTTGTGGGATAGGGGGTGAGAC
>CAKUMP010000074.1 GCA_934667795.1 uncultured Chthoniobacterales bacterium
CATGTGAACCCGGAAGGGGAAATTATCGAGAACCTGGGCAGCTCAGAACTTCCGGGAGTCGATATCCTGTCTATTATCCGAAAATACCATCTGGAAACAGAATTTCCAAAAGAGGTATTGAAGGAAGCGGAACAGATTCCGGAAGAGGTGGATCCGGAAGAAGCAAAATTGCGATCTGACTGGAGAGATTTGCAGGTGTTTACGATTGATCCTGATGATGCGAGGGATTTTGATGATGCGATTTATGTGGAAGACCTGCCCGGTGGTGGGTGGCGACTTGGTGTCCATATTGCGGATGTCTCCCATTACGTGACCGTGGGGAGTGCTTTGGATAAAGAAGCATTGTCACGGGGAAATAGTGTGTATTTTCCAGATCGCGTTGTTCCGATGCTTCCGGAACGCTTGAGTAATGGGATTTGTAGCTTGAATCCCAACGTGGATCGATTGACCAAATGTGTGATTCTGGAATTTAATAAATCCGGAGTATTTCAGCGTGCGGAATTTGAGCATGCGGTCATTCGCAGTCAGGCAAGACTTACTTATAAGGAAGCTTACGAAATTTTGCAGAATAAGCCGACCAATGCATTGGAAAAACAAATCCATAAAGCCTGGAAGTTGGCAGCACTTTTACGTAAACGACGTTTTGATAACGGATCACTTGGGCTGGATTTTCCGGAAATAAAAGTGGTGCTGGATGAATCCGGAAAACCGATTGGACTGGAAAAAATCGAGAATGATATTTCGCATCAATTGATTGAAGAGTTCATGCTGGCGGCAAATGAAGCGGTCGCACGTACGATGCTGGATCGTTCCCTGCCAACAATTTATCGAATACATGAAAAACCGGACTCTGCAAAACTGGCAGAGTTCCGGGAGTTTGTACTGACGTATGACATTAAAATAGGGAACCTGGAGAATCGCCGTGAAGTGCAGAAGCTTCTGGCAATGGTAAAGACGCATCCGGATGGAGGTGCGATTCGCCTTGGACTGTTAAAAAGCCTGAAAAAAGCGCGTTATGCGCCTGCTTGTCTGGGACATTACGGACTGGCAAAATCGTATTATTGTCATTTTACGAGTCCTATTCGAAGGTATGCGGATCTGGTGGTCCATCGCGGATTTTATCAGCTTTGTGCGCCGGGTACCCAGCATCGTTTTAATTCAAAACTCAGCAGTGCCTCGCTGAGCTTTACGGCAGATCATATTTCTGCAACAGAACGCACCGCGATCGATGCAGAACGGGAAGCCGTCAAAATAAAACAACTGGAATATTTTGTGATTCAATCCCAGTCGGAAAATCGTCGCCGCTTTCAAGCGACGATTACGGACGTCCGAAATTTCGGGATGTTTGTGGAACTCCAGGAAATTCCACTGAGTGGGTTGATTCATATTTCGTCCCTTACTGGCGACTTTTATCGTTTTGATCCCGGACAAAGACAGATTTCAGGAGTTAAACACCATAAAGTTTACAAAGTAGGAACGGTCGTGACCGTAGAAGCAATCCGAGTGGACTTATTTAAACGTGCCATTGATTTTAAAATTGCAGAGTAAAATTTGGGAGTGCGGTGACTTGTCCTTCTGAAGGATAGGTTTCCAGTAAGCGTCCTACCACCTTACTCTTTGCCTTATCTTCCCTGAAAAATCTTCGTGGCTTTGTGGCTTCGTGTGAGATTTTAAACCCGTAGCAACTCAATCAGTTTCACATTTCACACAAAGGTATTTTTAAAATGGGGTAAGGCAAAAGAAAAGTGAGGTGGTACGCATTGAAAGAATTATCTCACACGAAGTCACAAAGCCACGAAGAAGAATTTCCGGAATTTCTAAAAATTTCTTTGCGTGAATCCTATCTCAAAAAACGTCCTGCCTTCTATATTTCTGCCTGGAAAACGGCTGCGGCGAGAGGTGGGAGCGTCAATTCTTTCCCATTGACAGCAGGTTGTCCTTCGAGGAGTGGAGTCCAGTTTTCGTTTTCCTTGATTTTAATTGTCAGCGGTTCGTTGCTGGAATTTACCAGGAACCAATAGGTTTTGTTGGACCAGGAATAAGCTGCGCTGGAATGAGAGGGGACATTGATTGGTTCTTTTCCACCGGATTTGGAGATGGAAAAAGTCACTTCTGTGGGACCGGCCGTGATTTCAAATTCTGGCGATGGAACGGGTGCCCCGGCCAGTACGACAGATCCCAGTTGGAGGGGACCGTTGAGTTCCTTCGCCACGTCGCTCCATGCATTGTAATAAGCATTCCATTCCGGAGTGTTTTCATCAAAAAATCCTCTTCGCCTTGCAAAGGAATAGACAATCATTCCGCGTACTCCTGCCACGAGTGAAGCGTAGGCATCATGGCGGACCCATACCGGGATTTGTTCTACCGGGAGAACATCATCCTTTTTCTTATACATTTCGAGAATGCCATAAGGGATAGCGGTGGGATTGACGGCAGCGATTGCTCCTGCTTGTTGCTGGAGTGTCCAGGTGACCCATGCACGCTCGGTTTTGCGGTTGGAATAGTTGGTGTAAACTCCTTTACCTGCAAGCTGTTGATAAGGAAACGTTTTTTCAAGTGCTCCTTGTGTGCGATGGCCGGGTTCGTACATCCAGACCGGGCGCTTTTTGGGATCCACTTCTTGAATCGTTTCTGAAGCAAGTTGAAGGTATTCCATTTCCAGAGGCCGCCAGTTGCGTAATTCTTCGGGAATTAAATACCATATCGCGACCGATGGGCTGTCCATGACCGCTTCCACTTGGTGACGGATTTCTGCCCGGATGGCCTCGCGATCCAGTTCTGTGGGTGGTTCTCCATGTCTGCCGAGGAAATCAAGCTCGATGCCGACGGTATAAACACAGGGAAGTCCGACTTTTTCGGCAGCTTCAAGAATGCCTTCCCGTTGTTTGCCATAAACAGGCCCAACAAGTGTGAAGCCAGCCGCTTTATCCCGTTCGGGATCGCCGCTATATCCTCCAATGGGAAACTCCTTGGTTTCGGATGGAGAAACGGGCTGATCTTTGGCTTGATCCTGGGGCGCAGGGTTACATCCGGCTAATGCCAGAACGAGAAGAAGAGAAAGTTTGATTTTCATTTACGAGAAAGGTGATAAGCACGTGCTTCAAGGGGGGCAAGTTCTACGGTGAATTCTCCTTCGCCGACATCAAATACCGGACTGTCGGAAAGCAGATTATTGGCTTTTACGGATGCATACGGCATTCCTCCAACCACAACGGTGACGGGTTCATTGGCAGAGTTCACCAGGAATAAATAGCGATCCGCACCATAGGCAATCGCACGATGCGATACAGATGGATAGGTAAGCGTGTTTTCATTGATTACTAACTCTACCTCTGTCGGTCCATCGGTGATATCCACGGGCATATCCTCGCGGACCTCCCCAAATAACAACACTTCAGCAAGTGCATTTTCACCAAGAAGATGCCCCCCAAGCTCTGCATACGCTTTGAAATATTCTTCCCATGCTTCGGGTGGCAGACTTGGGCGTTGACGCAGGGAAAATACGACGATCCCTTTTGCTCCGGAAACCAGGCCAAGCCAGTTGTCATGCGCAACCCATTGAGGAATAAGCGCGATGTCTTCCGGTGTCAGTGCCGGGTGACGGCTATCATGGTACATTTCTGGTACCAGGAGGGGAATGGCGTTGGACTTTGTTTCTTTGATTGCTTCGAGTTCCTGTTCGATGCTCCAGCGGACCCAGATACGCTGGTCGCGTTTGGATGCGTAATTGGTGTAAGTCCCTTTACCCAGATAATCTACCCAGGGGGCGATAGATGCAAGGCGCTTTGCACCTGCGTGTGCAGGGTCATAAATCCATATAGGACGTTTTTTGGGATCTGCTTCGTGAATGGCTTTAGATGCTGCTTCCAGGAACTGCATTTCATTTTTCCGCCAAGGGCGTAACTCTTCCGGCTGGAGATACCAGAGCGCGATGGCGGAGTTGTCCGCAACCGCTTTTACCTGTTGGGTGAGGTCCGCGTGAACTGCTTCGGAGTCGATTACAACCGGTTCCTTTCCATGAAAATCGACATCGTATTTAATTGTATAAACTGCCTTGAGCTGATGTTGTTCTGCATCTTTCAGCATGCGCTCGTTCAATTCATATTGCGGACCAAACATCTGGAATCCGGCTTCTTTGTAACGGGTAAACAATGCCTGGATTTCTTCCTCCGGGCGTGGTTGGTCTTTTGGGCCACCACCCAGGGAGAAGAAACTGAAAGGGAACATCTTTCCCGCAGGGTAGAGGACATTTTCTTCGAGTGTATCCGGAGCCGTTGGAGCAGGTTTGAAGAAAGTATCCGGCTCTACACGTGATTGTGCATGCAGAAAGGGAGGGGTGGCTAACAAAAGAGCCGCGAACAGGGAGGGTATTTTATTCATAAAGGATTTGAAGGATTTAATTCAGGGGGCGTATTCGTACACGGTATCTGAAATACGAAAATTGTCATAGGTTCCCAAAAGGGGAGAATAGCTGGAAGCAGAACGGTTGCCAAGCGTCCAGACCCGGTCCCCCGCATCCAGATCACCAAAATCCGGGGCTTCCGTGTCTCCAAGTAACTCCCCATTCAGGTAAAGTTTCAAAATGCCGAGACCATTTGTATTTTCATAGGTCACTGCAAGGTGGTACCAGGTGTTTGCTTCCAGAACCGGTGAAGGAACCGTAAGCTGCATCGTCTGTTCTCCATTTCCTGCTTCAAGAACCAACTCTTCATTTCTGAAAGAAAGGCGCAGCCCGGATTTGGAGGTGTACATTTTGTCAAAGAAATATCCCTTGGGCATCGGCGCTTCAGGCGCTTGATACCACAACTCTACCGAAATGGCTGATCCATGGAAAAGCTCTTCCGCTTTCCCGATACTGAATGCACGAGCAGAATTATCGCTGGTAGAAGCGTCCACAATTTCAATGCCGGTCCCGAACTTTCCTTCAACACCGGTATTGACATGCCCGACATGGATGTTCGCCGAAGGATACGCATTAGGCGCTGCGGAACCGTCGTAGGAATTTTTGTTGATGCCGTGGAAATCATCAAACTGCCAGAGCGCGATGGTGTGCGGCTCCGTGCCTGTATAATCATTTTTCCAGGCGGTGTAGGGTTCCGAAAATGCGGACGAAATGCCCAGGCAGCAGATCGTTGTGAATATAAGAGGGGAAAATCGTTTATTTTGCATGATGTTTACGTCTATTTACCATTCCCAATAACGGTGCTAAAAGGAATAATGTCAAGGTGGCAGGTTCCGGAATGACTGCAGAATATTCGTAGGCAACATCGGAGATGCGGATGTTGTCATAGGTGCCAGTAAGTGGGCTCCAATTGGAAATAGTCCGATTACCGAGTGACCAGCCTCTGGTGCCTGAACTTAAGTTTCCAAAACCTGTCACAGTTGTTTGACCAAGGAGAGTTCCATTATTAAAAATTTTTAATATGCCATCACCATTGATATTTTCATAAGTTGCAGCCAAATGATACCAGGTTTCTGTTGATAATACGGGAGCGGCAATGCTCAATTCTGTCCAGTTGCTCCCATTACCGATTCCCATAATCAGATTGTCGGCATTAAAGCGCAGGTTCAACCCATGATTTGTATCACCTGAGACTGTAGATCTTTTATCAAAAACATAGCCCGTATCCAGAACACTCGGTGTTTTGTACCAGACTTCTACAGAAATAGCAGAACCATTGAAAAGCCCCTCTGCATTGCTAGTGGTAAAAGCTCGGGATTGATTTAAAGTACTATCTGGGTCACCAATAATAGATATCCCCGTACCAAATTTTCCTTGAACACCAGTAGTGGTATTACCAACATGAATGAGACTAACTGGATAAGCATTTGGATTTGCGGAACCATCATAAGAATCCGAAGTATAACCGGGATCACTTTCAAATTTCCAAAGACCAATCGTATTTGCCTCCGCCCCTGTATAATCGTTCATCCACCCGGTATAAGGAGCGGAAAATGCGGAGGAAATACCCAGACAGCAAACCGCGGTGAATGCGAGTGGGAAAAGTCGTTTATTTTTCATAATGTTTACGTTTGTTAAAAAATCCAAACAACGGTGCCAGAAGGAATAATGTCAGGGTTCCGGGTTCTGGAATGGCATATTCGTACGAAACACTGGAAATACGGAAGTTGTCGTAGATGCCAGGAGCAGAACCATACGAGGAAGTGATACGGTTGCCTAGTCTCCATGTGTAACTGCCCGCAGCAGCGTCCCCGAAATCAACAACGGTATTATCCCCAAGAAGTTGTCCATCTCGAAAGATTTTGAGATGACCATCATTATTAATATTTTCGAAGGTAACGGCAATATGATACCAGGTATCGGCCTCCCAATCCAGGCTGCCGGTAACCGCTGTACGCGTAATAGTGCCATTACCAACCAGCAATTCAAGTCGACCTTCATTACCTGTTCCAGCTTGATTGATTCGTAACGCAATCCCGCTATTGTCCGCATTGGAGCCGGGATTTGTATCGTTTCTCCATTTATCAAATAACCAGATCCAGTTCAATGTTCCTACATCATCTAATTCGGGCTTAAACCAGAAATCGACAGACATGGCAGATGCATTAAAAACGCTCGCGTCACTATTGCGGACATAAGCGTTATGCTGCGTGCTTCCGCCGGGTCCGGATTGAAATCCGCCGTCAAATTTTCCAGAAACTCCTGTGGCTGTAAGTCCTGCTGCAGAACCGACATTTGCCTGGGTATCTCCACCTCCGGTTCCTGTGGCAAATCTTGCACTATAATCATTTCCAGAAGAGTCATAACCATAAGAGGGAGACTCTTCTGTACCGGTGTTGTCAAACTTCCAGAGCAAAAGCGTATTTGCCTCCGCCCCTGTATAATCGTTCATCCACCCGGTATAAGGAGCGGAAAATGCGGAGGAAATACCCAGACAGCAAACCGCGGTGAATGCGAGTGGGAAAAGTCGTTTATTTTTCGTCATAAAATCGTATGTGTGTGAAGTGTTGCATGCGAAGAACTCGGGCGTGTGGAGGAAAACGGACAAGGTTCTTCGAGTTGGATTTCGTAAGAAGGTTTCGAGTCTGATGGCGTATCACCGTTCAACATGGCGCGCATGGTATCGGCAAATTTTCGTGCACTTATTTGGGCGGAAACCCGGTAAACATGCACAGGGAATCGGGCGTTCAGGTTCATTGCATCGGAAGATTTTACGAGGATATCCAGATCGTCCGGAACCCGAATGCGCAACTCTTCAATGGCTTTCTGGCAATCGCTGAACAGCATATCATCCAGAATAATGAGGCTGTCCGGTTTGTGGGCGTCGCGACGGAGCCAGAGATCCCGGAAATGTTCCCAGCCCATGCCCATTTCCCAGGTGTGTGCGGTGATATCCAGAAGCTGTTCGTCCAGTTCAATGCCATATTGTGGGGCCAGCGCACGGATCTCCTCCTGAAAAGGTTTGACCTGCAGAACGGGATTCTCCCATGCCAGGACTGCCAGCTTGCGCCGTCCACGTTGCTGAAAATGTGCCAGCGCTTTTCGAAGAAAACTGGATTTCGAATACCAGCCACGATCCCAGTAGTATTGGGTGTCCAGTACCGGAATGTTTTTACTTTGTAAAAGCGGGTACCAGGATTCATGACGTTTCGTATAAAAACAGATCAACCCTTTCAGACGATTCCAGCGGGCATCTTCTAAAACTTCTTCACTGCTAAGCACTCCGTCTTTAATGTAAGCAGGTCCTGCAAATCCATAGTAAGTCCTGCTCGGGATTTGGTATTCATTAAAAACCCGACGTATTTCCTGCGCTAATTTCAGAAAAAATGGAGATAAAAGTGGGTGCGTCGGATCTACATCCAGAAAAATCCCTACATGCCGTTGCGGAGCCGATGCCTCTGCAACAAAAGTTCCACTGCCCTGACGCCTCTCAATCACCCCTTCTTTTTCCAATTCCTTCAGCGCCTGGCGTACCGTCACAAGCGAAACTGCGTATTCTTTTACAAACTCCGATTCTGTCCCAAGACGATCTCCAGGCTGTTTCTTCTCCACTCGCCCCTGTAAGGCTTTCATCACCTGACGGTAAAGCGGTAAACGTATAATGGGAGGCGTTTCAGACATACTTTATTACAATACATTCATTGCAATAAAGTGCAAGGGAAAAGTTTTTTAAACAAATAAAGAATTAATGTGTAATAATTCTTGATTTGTTTTTGGGGATAGGAAAGAATGGGGGAAATATATGGAGGAGTGATGGAAAAGTTATTATCTAGCCGGCAGATTCGAGTGGAGAAGAAATGTCTTCAATTAGAGTTTCGAGAAAACCAAAACGGGCAATTTTTAAAAATTGTGGAAGAAGCGCATGGGAGAAGGAATACGGTGATAATACCGAGTACGGGTCTGGAAGAATTCCATGAAGCATTGGAAGAGGTATTGTCGGGGATCATGACCTGAGAAGGGATTTTTCAGGAGGGGCATGCGGGGATGTTTGGGGCGGAACGGTGAGGAAAAATGTCTCACACGAAGGCTTAAAGACAAGAAGAAGAAGGGAAGGAAGAGGAAAAATTAGCATTTTTCATGTCGGATTTGTGCTAATTCTGGATGAATATTTCAATCTGCCGTTCACAACATAAACTGCATAGAGAAGCTGACGTTCGACTGGGTTGGTACTACGGATTGAATGGATGAAAAGCAATCCATGAACGACACCGTTGATGATCTGGATGAGAACGCCAACCATAGGCCAGCAACAGATTCACATCAGGAAGAGCGGGGTGAGAAGTCATAACTTCGAGAGAATCTCCTTCACGCGCTTTGGAGTCATGGCGGGGGCTCCATCGGGTGCATCCAAAGCGATGTAGTCGTGTTCTGTGATAATTCGGGCGTGGTTCGAGGGCGCGACGGGAGTCAGAATAATGCGTCCATCCTCTAAACAGCAGTCGATCAATGCACCCGTGGGCAAACCGAGTCGCTTCCGAATCTCAAGGGATGACGACCTGTCCTTTACTGGAAAGCGTTGTGATCATGGCTGAATCTTACCATTCTTACCGCGAGTGTCACATTGGATTTTAGTCAAGGCATCACGGGCATCCAGCTTTGCCGGGTTGCCTGCATTCGGTTTTATTCGTAGTGAGTCCATAATCGAAGAATTTTGATGATTCTATCATCTTCCAGCACTTGATAAACAAGCCGATGCTGGATATTGATGCGGCGTGAATACGCACCCCTCAAATCTCCAATTAGTGCTTCGTATGGAGGAGGGGATGCAAATGGATTCTCTGATATGAGTTCGATCAGTTTGCGTGCTTTAGTCGAAAGGGGACTGCTTTTTAGCTTTTTGGCATCTTTCTGGGCTTGCTGCGTATAGACGATCTTGTAACTCACAGGTCGATATTCTCGCTACATTCGTCAATGCTCGCGTGCATTCCCTCCAAAATAGAATCTCTCATGCCCGAAATGTTGAGCAGGAAGAGAGTCTCCTGAATCGCCTGCCAGTCAGATTCAGGGACTAAAACGGCATTTCCTCGCTTTCCCGTAATTTGGATGGGCTGATGATCCTGCAGAGCGGCATCAATCAGGTTATAGAGGTCTGCGCGGGCAGAAGTGGCTGTGATGGTCTTCATTCCTGAAGCGTGCGCTATTGCGTGCGCCCATGCAAGCATTATTTTTTACCTAACGTCCAAGGATCAGGCACCGGGCTTGCCCCAGTTGCCTGCA
>CAKUMP010000075.1 GCA_934667795.1 uncultured Chthoniobacterales bacterium
GATGGTATCTAAAGGGCAGATTCAGGATATTCATGTGGCCTATTCAAGATACGATCTGGGATATATCGGAGATATTGATCTTTCTGAGTTGGTCGCTGGTATTGATTTACATGATTGTGGGGGGCGTGTATCGGGTGAGGTTGATGGGAGCATTCACGGGACCTTTGGGGTTACTTCTGGCGGTTCTGGGATTATGGATGAGGGGACCGGTAGAAAAGGTTGTTTCGTTAGGGAAAGCTAATTTCTGGCTGGAGTTGCATGGAGCGTTTGCGATTATCGCGCATGGGGCATTTGCGCTTGCCGGGGTCAGTGCAGTGATGTTTTTAGTCATGCAGGGATTATTAAAAAGACGTTCGATTCATTCCCTGTTTTATCGATTGCCTCCGATTTCGTCCTTATCGACTGTAAACAAGCGTTTATTATGGATTGGGGTGGGGTTATTGAGTCTGGGATTAGGGTGTGGATTTCTGGCGGGAGTATTACCTGAATGGGAAAAACTGTTATCGGCCTGGAGTGTATGGGGGATTTATTTGGGGATTAGTCTTTTTAGTTTAAGGAAAAATGTTTCTCCGAGATTGGTAGCATTGCTTTCGATATGTGCCTTTGTGGGGAGTATGTTGGTGTTATGGGGGATAGCCGTTTTTGTGGGGCAAATGTAAGAGTGATGACAAGCGAAATGAATATAATTTGCTTAGGTTTAAATCATAAAACGGCGACGGTGGATATCCGTGAGCGCTTTGCGATTCAGGAGCCGGAGATGGAGGCAGCGATTCGCAAGTTCCGTGAGATTGAGGGGGTGAAGGAAACGGTCATTGTCTCCACTTGTAACCGGGTGGAATTTTATGCGGTAGGAGAAGACCTGGTAGAAGGGTTTCATGCTCTGGATCATTTTCTGAAAGAGCATAGTGGGTTGAGCAAAGAAGATCTGGAAGTTTTATATCGTTATGATTTACACCATAGCGTTCAGCATTTATTTCGTGTGGTATCTGGCCTGGACTCCATGGTGATTGGTGAAACAGAAATTTTAGGGCAGGTTAAAAATGCGTATAATGCTGCTTTGCAGAGTGGCGTGACCTCGAAGATTCTGAACCGTTTATTTCAAAAAGCATTTCAGGTAGCGAAAGTGGTGCGGACGAAAACCAAGATTACACGTGGTGCCGTTTCGGTAGGTGCTGTTGCCGTGGAATTAGCGGGGAAAATCTTTGGGAAGCTGCAGCAATGTCATGTGATGGTTTTAGGTGCTGGCGAGATGAGTGAGCGGACGATCCGTGCGTTGCAGGGCCGGGGGGTGGAAAATATTACCGTCAGCAACCGTTCACTGGAGCGAGCACAGGAACTTGCGGAGAGAATCGGTGCGAAAGCGGTGTCGCTCGATCAATGGAAAGAACAAGTCCGGCAGATGGACATATTGATCACCTCGACCTCTGCGACGCATCCGATTGTCACGTATGACATATTAAAACCGATCATGGTCCAGCGGATGGGACGTCCGCTTTTTATTATTGATATAGCAGTGCCGCGAGATGTGGATGAAGAAGTGCAGCGGATTGAGAACGTGTATTTGTATGATATTGATTCTTTGCAGGCGATTGCAAATGATTCGCTGCAACTGCGATCGAAGGAAATAGAAACCTGTGAAGCGATCATACAGGAGCATGTAGAAGAATTTTTTGCATGGCTGGAAAAGGAAAATGAGCGGCGGGCCCGGAGGGAGACATTAACCGGGTGAGTGGAAATGGAATTTGTAAAATACCTGAACAAGCAGGAAAGAAATGAGCAGAGATATGGCTGGTAAGGAAAAAATTCGATTAGGTACCCGAGGGAGTGCATTAGCGATGGTGCAGGCGCGAGAAGTAAAAGCGTTGCTGGAAGAGCGGGTGCCGGGGCTGGAAGTAGAATTGGTAGAGATTGCCACGACCGGGGATAAACGTTTGGATATTGCACTTTCTTCTGCGACTTCTGCAAGTGGTGGGACGATTGAAAAAGGTCTGTTTACGAAAGAACTGGAAAATGCATTGCTGGATAAAGAAATTGATATTGCGGTGCATAGTTTGAAAGATGTTCCCACTGAGCAGCCGGAATCCCTCGAAGTGGTGGTGACTTTGCCGCGAGAGCAGACATCGGATCTGTTGTTGACAAAAGAAAAAACGGCCTGGCAGGAATTCCCTCAGCGGGCGGTGGTGGCAACATCCAGTGAGCGCAGAAAATGGCAGTTGCTTCAATTGCGCGAAGATCTGGAAATTGTGCCGGTACGGGGAAATGTGCCAACACGATTAAGGAAATTTCTCAATGAGGAAAAATGGTCGGGAATGGTGTTGGCGCAGGCAGGGTTGTTAAGGTTAGGTTATTTGTTACATGCGGATAAAGCATTTAACGAAGACTCTCTACACGGGGATGCAGGATGGTTTGAACATGAAGGAGAGAAAATATTTTTCCAAAGTATGGGAGATCGTATGCCCGGGGCTGCGGGGCAGGGAGCCATTGCGGTGGAATGCCGGCGAAACGACCTGCGGGTCATTTCATTTTTACAGAAAATTCATGATGAAACCACGTGGGAATGTGTCGGCATGGAAAGAGAAATTTTGCGACGTCTGGGGGGAGGGTGTCAAATGCCTCTGGGGATTTTAGCGAAGAAAAATCATGAAGGGATATACCGGATGCAAGCGCAATTATTTCGGATGGAGAGTGGAAAAATACAAATGCAGGAAGGGGCAGGAGAGGGGATGAACCGCGAGGCGGTCATTGCTGCTGTTGCGGAACAACTGGGGATTTAATTTTATGAAAGAAGTTCAGTCAGGAATATGTTATTTAACAGGAGCCGGACCGGGAGATGTGGGACTGGTGACATTAAAAGCACGCGAATGTATCGAACAGGCAGAAGTTCTGGTATATGACTATTTATGTAATCCTGTTTTATTGACTTGGGCACCAAAATCGGCAGAGGTGATTTATGCGGGGAAAAAAGCGGGTGCGCATGTGCTGAAACAGGAAGAAATCAATGCCTTGCTGGTAAAACATACGCGTGCAGGAAAGCGTGTGGTACGCTTGAAAGGGGGGGATCCATTTGTTTTTGGGCGTGGTGGAGAAGAAGCGCAGGCGTTGGCACAAGCCGGGTTAAAATTTGAGATTGTTCCCGGGATCAGTTCTGCGATAGCTGGCCCTGCTTATGCCGGAATTCCTGTGACACATCGGGGATATAACACCCAACTCACTATTTTTACCGGGCATGAAAACCCTGAAAAAGAAGCTTCGGGGATAAATTATGCACAGATTGCGAAGACCCCCGGGACGAAAGTCATGTTAATGGGGGTAGAGCGCCTGGCGATTATTGCGGAAGAATTACAGGCGCATGGAATGAAAGGCGATACGCCGGTGGCTCTTGTACGGTGGGCAACCACCGGAAAACAGGAAACCCTGGTATCGATATTGTCGCAGGTGGCGGAGGAAGTGGAAAAAACAGGTTTTACCGCTCCTGCTGTTGCGATTTTCGGTGGAGTGGTAGAATTACGAAAAGAACTGAACTGGTTTGAAGAAAGACCGCTCTTTGGAAAAAAAGTGGTCGTAACCAGAACCCGAAGACAAGCGGGTGAACTCAGCCGTCAGCTTGCTGAACTGGGTGCAGATGTGTATGAAATTCCGACTATCCGGATGGAAGCCCCCACCAAGCGCAAGCTCATGAAGGAATTGATCAGTGATGCCCATCATTATGACTGGCTGGTTTTCACCAGTCCAAATGGAGTAGATGCATTTTTTGAAGAGTTTTTTCAGATTTATAAAGACGTGCGCGCCATTGGCGGAGCACGTATCGCTGTGATTGGACCGGGAACTGCAGCAAAAGTTCGGCAATACCATCTGGATGTGGACCTTATCCCCGACCAGTACGTCGCAGAAGAAATTGTTAAGAAATTTCATGACCAGGAAGGCAGTCTGGACAATCTGAAAATGCTGGTTGTAAGACCGGAAGTCACGCGTGATGTTTTAAGCGGTCAATTGTCCGCATTGGGTGCTATCGTAGATGAATGTCTGGTGTATCGCACCGTTCCCGAAAAACAGGATCCGACAGGTGGGATGGAGCGATTTCAGCAGGAACCACCCGATATCATCACGTTTACAAGTTCCTCTACCGTCGAACGGTTTCTGGATTTGGAATTGCCTTTTCCAGAAGGCGTGAAAATTGCAAGTATTGGCGCTATCACTTCCACCACGTTGCGTGAAAAAGGAATCACGGTGGATATGGAAGCCAGCGAAAATACCATTCCCGGCCTGGTTAAAGTGATTTGTGAGTATTATCAAAATCAGGAAAATGACCTTAAAGATTAAATAATCTTTATTAAGTTTGAGTGAGGGGAGGAGGTGGTGAATCATAATAATGCATTTATCTCGTAGATTCGGCATGAAAATCGCTTCTCTCTAAAAAGAAAGGAAATGGACGAATATTGTTATGGAATCAACAGCGGATGAGTTTGACGCCAAACTGATGGAATTGGTAGAAGCGATGACAAAAACATCGGCAGAGAGTACAAAGAATGCCGGGAAGACGGGTGATGCCTCAGAGAAGGAAGAAAAGGGAGGGGAAGGGGAAATGATACGCCGTTTTGAGCGGGTAGAGCATCTGGTGCAGGCGAATGGGGTCATTTTGAGAAATCTGCTGGCGGGAGAGAGTGATACTAAAAACAACGAGCGCAAAGCGGTGCTGGAGGTATTGGAGGAGGTGCGCAGACGGCTGACTGTAGAAGCGGCGAATGAAAAGCTGTTTGATCGGATGCATCAGGAGTTGAAGTCCTATCGGGATGAGTTTTTGTATGACACCATGCATAAACCGGTGATACGGGATTTACTGGGAATGCTGGATGTTCTGGACGGGCTGTTGAAAACGACGGAGAAGGAAGAAGTTTCTGCTGTTCTGCATGGAAATCTTGATAACCTGAAAGCGATGCTCCTGGAGACCCTGATAAGAATCGGGGTGGAGGAAATCGAATGCGCGGAAAATCAATTTGATGTTCGGAACCATCGAATGCTGGAAACCCTTCCTGCCGAAAATCAGGAACAGGATGGAAAAATCGCAGAAGTAGTGCGCTCCGGGTTTCGTTGGCGTAACCGCGTCATTCGCCCGATTGATGTAAAAGTTTTCCGTTATACAACGAACACGACGAACGAGGCCGCCGGTACCCCATCTACGGATGAAACGAGTGGAACGGATGAGAATGCCACTCAAACGATAGAGAAAGAAGATACAGCACCAGAGGCGGAACAAGTCGTTTCATTTGAACAATCACCGGAAGTGGAACAAACAGATTAATTTTAAAGGGATATATTCATGAGCACACGTAAAGTAGTCGGGATTGATTTGGGAACCACATTTTCAGCGATTGCCCATATTGACGCTTACGGCAAGCCACAGATCATTCCAAACAGTGAAAGCGAACGCATTACTCCTTCTGTCATTTTGTTTGATGGAAATAATGCAATTGTCGGAACTTATGCAAAACAGAATGCCGTAGCGGAGCCGGAAAAAATTGTGGATTTCGTTAAGCGCGAGATTGGGAAAAGCAAGGCAGAATTCTCAAGGGAATTTAACGAGCGGATTTATTCAGCGGAAGAATTGTCTTCCTTATTGATCAAGAAACTGAAGAATGATGCAGAAAAATATCTGGATTGTAAGGTAACGGATGCGGTTATTACCGTTCCTGCGTATTTTAATGATGCGGAGCGAACTGCGACGATGTATGCGGGGCAGTTAGCGGGGTTAAATGTGTTGCAGTTGTTGAATGAGCCCACAGCAGCGGCGTTGGTGTATGGGATGGATAAGCTGGATCAGAATCAGACGGTTTTTGTCTTTGATCTCGGGGGTGGGACATTTGACGTCACCATTATGCGCATTGAGGGGCATCATATTCAGATGCTTGCGACCAATGGGGACCATCGATTAGGCGGGAAAGACTGGGATGATTTGATCGTGAACCTGGTTGCAGAAGAATTTGACCGACTACATGGAGAGAACCCTTTACTGGATCTGCAAAGTTATCAGGATTTGCAGAGCCGTGCACTGGCGGCTAAAATTCAATTATCCACTCGGCCTAAGACAACCGTTGTTCATAGCCATAATGGGAAAAGTATCAAAGTGGAACTGACGCGGGAAGACTTCGAGCGCATGTCACTGGAGTTGGTAGAAAAATGCAAGATGATATGCGAGATCGTGATGGAAGAAGCACGGATGAAGTGGAGTGATATTGATAAAATTCTGCTCGTAGGGGGGATGACGCGGATGCCGATGGTGCGCAGCATGATCAGTGAAATTTCCGGAGTTACGATTACGGATGATGTCAGTGTGGATGAAGCAGTTGCATTAGGTGCTGCCATTCAGGCGGTATTGTGTCAGTTGGAAGCAGAGGAAAAGCTGGAACAAGAGGGGGAAGAAGTGGTCAGCCAGTTGCCGAAAGAAACAAAAGACCAGTTTACCGGACGCGAAGGCGGGCTTATTCAGGTGACGAACATTACTTCTCATACATTGGGAGTGGTGTTGTGGGATGAAACGCGTCTGGAAGAATATGTATTTCCCATGATACCTAAAATGTCTCCCTGTCCTGCGGAAGTGGTGAATTCGTTTGGAACGGCGACGGCGAACATGCAACGGGTTGTGGTGCGTGTAGTGGAAGGGGAAAGTACGGTGCCGGGGGAATGCACTCCGCTGGGAACTTGTGATGTGGAATTGCCGCCTTATTTACCAAAAGGTTCTCCGGTGGAATTGACGTACCGGTACAATACCAATCAGACACTGGAGGTGGTGGTAAATGCATTTGGGAAACAGAATTCTGTGGAAATCAAGCGGACGACGGGATTAAGCGAAAGCGAATTGGCAGGAGCGACTGCTGATTTATCCTTGATTCAGGTTGAATAGGGAATCGGGAGGGATAGTATAACAGGATATGGGATTACCACAGCCGTTACCGGATGATCCGAAAAAATGGGAAGGATGGAGGCAATATAACTCCGAGAATCCTTATGAAAGATTGTGTCTGAATTTTGAAGAAAACCCGACACATGAAATGATTGAGGAAAACTGTCGCCAGCTTCTGATATGGTGGCAGAAGAAACTTCCTTTAAAGAACCAGCCAAGCAACCCAGTGGCTGCGATGCTGCGTTCCGGATTGGATGAAGCACCACGGTATTTGAGCCAGGCGCGGGCAGAATTATTAAATGAAGAATTAAGAAAAGAAGTAGATGCCAGGATTTTAGAAGAGCGGATGTTGAAAGCATGGGAAGAATTTCACAAGTTTTTGACATTTTCTTTAAGTGGCAGGGTATTATCCAGTGAGGATGAGCAACGGCTTCAAGAGTTTGGGGAGCGAAAACAACTGGACAGGGAGGAAGTTTATCAAAGGATTGAGGAAGAACTGGAAAAAGCGGGTGCCAAACGCGTAGGCCCGGTGGAAGCCGTTTCTCCAACCGTATCCACGCTAGAACAGTCCCCAGTACAAAAAAGTCCGTCCCCCAATAATCCGGAAGAAGAATTCTGGCGATTATTGAATTTGTCTGGTCTGACAGGAGATGAAATGACGGATGATCAACGGGATGCGTTGATCAACATGGCCGAAAACCTTGGAATTGCGGGTGGGCGTGCGGAGGATATTGTGGATGAATGGATTGAGGCGTCGGAAGAACTGGAAATGGGCGGGGGCGCGATTCCAGCAGAGCTTCCTTCGGTAAAACCCGTAGAAGCACCCGTGGTGAAAACGGTGACACCCGCTGTGAAAACATCTGCGATTTTCAGTACCCCTTTTCCGGATTTATCGCCGGAAGAAGAGCGTCATAAGTTCCCGTCATATAAAAGTCCACTTTATGGAACCATGCTTTTGATCCCCAGTGGGGAATTTGAAATGGGCAGTAACATGGGAATGGCAGCACCCAATGAACGGCCAGCGCATCGGGTGCGTATTACGCGATTTTATCTGGCGCAGGTCCCGGTGACCAACCGACTTTATGAGCAGTTTGACTCTTCTCATCGTGTGAAACGTCCTGGCTGGGCGGGAGATGACCATCCGGTCGTCTATGTGTCGAGTCTGGAAGCGATGGAATTCTGCAAATGGCTGAGCAAACGTGAGGGAAAGAAATTTCGTTTACCGACAGAAGCGGAATGGGAATATGCAGCGCGAGGAAAAGAGGGGTTGTTGTATCCCTGGGGGAATCATTTCCCGGTAGAAGCACTGGCAAATTTTGCAGATAAAAATACGCGTTTTGCCTGGAGTGATCCGCGAGTGGATGATGGGTTTGCCGAGGGTGCACCTGTGGGAAGTTATCCACGTGGGGTGAGTCCTTTTGGGGTATTGGACATGGCGGGAAATGTATGGGAGTGGTGTTCGGATTACTATGAAAGTTATCGATCAAGTGAGCAGACTAATCCCAAAGGACCAGCTCGCGGAAGTCAGCGGATCTATCGAGGAGGAAGCTGGCGCTCCAAAAGCAGTTCGCTCAGAAGCGTCTCAAGAGGAATGAATATCCCTACCTATTCTTATCAGGACGTAGGATTCAGAATCGCACAGGAATGTGAATAACCGGCAGGTTGAAGAAAAGTAGCTGCAGGAGAAAATACTGGCTGCCTCGCAAGGACTCGAACCTTGACAAAATGATCCAGAATCATTTGTGCTACCATTACACCACGAGGCAAGATATTTTTCTGAATCCCAATCACTTACAAAAGTTTGTCCTGTGACATCCTTTTATGCAAGCGGCATTCATTGTTGGGAATATGGGGAAATTTTCCTCCCCTGGCAAGGGAAAACTTTCATTATAACAGGGATTTATAAGGAAATGCTCTTTAAAACACGAATTTGAGTTGAAATAATTTTTATGACACTCTAAAATAAAGAATTATGACAAAGTTACTCAAGTTCGGAATGGTGCTGGTAGCCAGTGCGGGATTATTTACTGGTTGTGCAACGACAACAGGGACAACCGGGAAATGTCCATTAGGAAGTAAGCCCCAGGCATGTTGTAAAGCCGATAAAAAAGAGTGCAAAAAAGAAAATTGTCCGAAAACAGGAAAAGCGGACAAATCATGTTGCGCTAAAGGTGCTCAGAAAAAATAAAGAGCCGACAACAAACGTAAAAGAAACAAGAATTTTATAAAACAGAAATAGAAATTTTTCTGTTTCTGCGCTTGAAAGGATGGTGTCAGTTTTCTAAAGAAGCTGACACCATTTTTTTGATATCAGCTATGGTGAGGGCAAGGACGTGATATTAGAGCCACAATTTTTGTTAAGAGCCTATGCGGAAGGGATCTTCCCGATGGCAGAAGAAGACGGGAGGATTTCCTGGTACTCTCCGGATCCCCGAGGCGTTATTCCCTTGGATAATCGGTTTCATATTCCGCATGGATTTAAGCGGGTATGGCGGAAGCGGGATTTCAGGATTACGAGCAATGTGGCATTTGCGGAAGTCATGAAAGGATGTGCGAGCAGGGAAGAAACGTGGATTGATGAAACGATTTTTGAAACCTATTGTGCATTGCATGAAATCGGGTGGGCGCATTCGGTGGAAGTCTGGTATGAAGGGGAACTGGTGGGGGGATTATACGGGGTGGCGTTAGGGGCGGCTTTTTTTGGAGAATCGATGTTTCACCAAAAAAACGATGCCTCGAAGGT
>CAKUMP010000076.1 GCA_934667795.1 uncultured Chthoniobacterales bacterium
GATGGAGACAGTATTAGTCTTGGGGTAAGTTTTTATTGGGAGGGGGTAAGCGATGGTTTAGGGACGGGACATAATGATGTGATATGGGTAGGGATTGGGAAATCAGGAGATCCGGACATTCCATTTTTGCCAAGAAACAGTGGAAGTGATCCATTAGCAATTGAGTCTGCGCAGGAATTAAGAATTGCATTGCGATTACCACCAGGAGGTGATGGCTCAACAGTAGATTTTCGTGTAAGTGGATCCAAGGATCAGACGCGATTTTGGGGTGGAGACAACGGTTCGACTGCTTCTTTAACGGAAGGGGAGTGGTATCGACTGGAAGCGACCTTTAGTAAAGCCGTGATCAGTACGGGTTGGGATATTAGTGTGGATTTAATGGAGATGAGTGCAAGCGGAGAGAAAGGGGATAACATTATGAGTTGGACCACCCCTTCTCAATACAATGAAGCGCTCACTTCTGGAGATGTTAATGTGTTGGTAGGAACACGTGCGCAGCGGTTTTCCAATATTAAAGGATTTGACGATTTTATTGTTATTCCGGAACCGACAATAGGAGCATTGGCTGTAGGCGGGGTTTTATTTATGGCGATGTTACGTGGGCGAAATATCGAGAAATAAAAACAAAGGGAAATGTTTTTTATTAGAATCCATACAGCAATTTGCTGTTGGGGTTGAGTTTATAAAGCGAAAGCATCAGGACTGCAGAGGAGTTGTGTCGTAATTGGTAAACTGCAGGGAATCTGGTGAGCCGAAACTTGCAAACGTCAGGATAAAATGCGGGAGAATGAAATATGATTAAGCGTACTAGACAAGGGTGGACGGGATGGGTATTGGGAGTTGCGTTAAGTGGAGTGATGGGGGGTATGGGGTTAGGGGATATGAATGCGGCCGAGGGTGGGTGGAAATTATTGGAAAGTGGAGAGTGGGAAAGGGATGGGCAGAAGGGGGCGATTCGAGTGGAGGAAGGAAAAGAAGAAAAAGATGTGGAGTTGAAGGTCGTGGAAGGAAATCAGGAATCGGAAAAGGGGTTGCGTTGGGCATTAGTGGGAATGGATGGGGTGGAAATGCAAGTGTTGTATTCGGAGGGGGAAGAAGTCGAGGGAAACAGGATAGGTAAAATAGAAATCACGGTAAAAAATGGGGGGAAGGAACAAATATGGTTAGAGCCGCGATTGGAGTGGAGTTTGCCGGGAGGGAAGTTCGGATGGTTTGACGGGCAGGAAGAGAAGAAAAAAACAGGAGAGCGTGAAGAGTTGGTTGGGAGTCTGCCGTTAACTGCCTATCATATAAAAGGAGAGAGTGGGGCAGGACAAGGCTGGGCATTGGGCTTGGATCCGAGAGAACTGGTCAGCCATTTTGTCGCACGGCTGGAAGAATCGAGTGAAGGACAGGTGCTGAGTTATGGTTCGCGGATGGTGGTGGATCCTGGTCAGGAAGAAATACGGAAATTTATTATTTATTCGTATGTTCCGGATTTTGGGTATTTGAATGCGGTGGCACTTTATCATGAGCAGTATCCGGAAGTTTTTAAAATTACAGAAGGAGTGCACCCTAACCTGGAAGGACCTATCAGTGGTCCACTTTGGCGGACACAAAATGAGATATATCCGGCAGCAGAAAAGACAAACTATTTTCCACAGATTTTAGAAGCGCTGCGATGGACGGGTGGTGGCTGGGACTGGTGTTATGCGGGATATGGATATCGTCCGGGAGATTGGCTATGTACGGAAGAATGGACCGGCGATTGGATGGTTGCGCTGGATAAAGAAAAACCGGAAGAAAAAGTAAAGCTTCGAGAATTTTTAAAAGCGAGTGCGGGAGAATATCTGCAAAAACATCTGGCAGGATATGACCGGTTAGTCGCGATGCATGAAGCACCGATGATGTATATTATTCCGAGTTATTGTGAAGAAGAACTGGCGCGGGAACATTTTGCAGACAGTATTTATTATGATGAAGATGGGAAGACCCGTTCTTCAGGACCTCCTTGGGTCGTACGCTTTGATCGTTCTTTGCAAATGTATGCATATGGAAACTCATTTGGAGATTATACGCTGGATGCAATCAAGAAAATTGTGGAGCGGAGTAATATTCGTGGCTTTGGATATGATTGCATTGATCGGGCACGTTATCAATATACGGGACCTGGAGTAGAGCGCTCCCCTGGACGCGCGTATGACAAAAAACTGGGTGTATATGTGAATATGGAAATTGCGAGTGCGATTTTCGGACAAAAAGTGCACGAGTTGGAACGTGATGGATATAAGATGGCATTGACCGGGAATTTCCGTGGGAGTTCTGGCGGGTATTTATCGGCATCGGTTATGGATGCAACTTTATTGGAGCATTCGCCTTGGGATGAACGTCCGATGCCGGGAGTGGTACGGATGTTAATGGGACAAAAAACGATCAGTTATCTGCATGGATATGCAAAACTCCCGGATGTTCAGAAACTGGAACAAGAACGCGTTCTGGAAATGCTGGAAACACTGCAGGATTTTACGATTCTTCAGGGGCTGCGTTATGCCATTTATCCTAATATGCATACCGTGATAGGGGCACCCAAGATGGTTTACTTCAGTAATATTTTTAATGATTTATTTCGGGAGTATCAGTATCAGACAGTCCCCGCGGTGCGTGGAGGAGAAAAGTTATGGTTGAGTCGCTATGGTAAAGGAGCCGGCGGAATCATTTTCGCGGGAAATGCGACCCCAAGGAAGATTGAAGGAGATCTGGAGGTGGTGGCAAAATATTTTGACGCCGCAGCGGTTGCATTTGTGGATTATGAAGGAAAGCAGGAAGTGGTGAATAGGGTAGGGGAGGAAGGAACAAAGGTTCCCAGCGCCTTGGAGCGTGGGCAATTGCAGTTGCTTGCAGGTGCATTGCAATGGGAAAAGCCTTTTGCCGGCGAAGTCAAGGGTTCCCGAGTCAGGAATTCAGGACAAAATGTGGTCGATACGCTTTTGATTCGAGGAGATGAGAAAAGTCATCGAATGTTCGTGACCGCTTTGCCGGGGTATGAGGTCGCGAAAATCCAGTTGAACGGAGAAGCCCTCGAAGTGGAGCAGAAAGATGGTGAGGTCTGGTTTTCTGCAGAATTAGTGGGAGATGCAGAACTGGTGGTGGAACATCGTCCTGAAGTAGGAAATCGCGCGGTAGAAGAACTCAAAACCTGGGAGTTTGCGGATGCCGAAAGAACACCGAAGTTTAAAGTGGTCGTCGCAGAAGACACTCCGGAGATCCGGTATCAGGTCCAACGTCTGGGCGCATTTTTCAGCAAGCTGGACCACAAAGCACCTTTTAAATCAGTGGAAATGCTGGTTGGTGAAGCAAAGGACACAGAAGGACTGATACTTTATCTGGGAAACCGGGAACAGCTTTCCGATGAAATAGGAGAAGGTTATCAATCTGGGTTTTCTGCAGGAGAAATCTTTGTTAAAGACGGGAAAATGGTATTGACAGGAAAAGATGCGGAAGCATTGGACAAAACGATGACTTTGTTTTTGGATCTGTTGTCTGAACGCTATGCAGATTATGGATATTTAGCGATAAGTGATGATCGTTTATCTATTTACATTACCAGTTTTAAACCGGGAATGTTTCAGGAAAAAACAGGGTTGGATCATTTGCCATGGGAGGAAGAAAAATGAACAGGAGGGTACGCACATGGATGTTGGGAATGACAGCGATCCTTGCACTGTCAGGAACCGGCTGGGGGCAACTGGAAATAGAAGTTCCGTTTAATAAAAAAGCGGAGATGGTTTTTGATTTTGAATCTGATGCCTGGAAAGGTGCCGGAGTGATTTCGGGATTACATAAAATGGGTTCCGGGCTTGCTGTCATGGGAATGAACATGAATGAAGAAGCAAAGACTCAAACAACTATTTATGTGGTTCGAAATGAAGAAGCGATTTTTTTCGGGTTTGAATTTCTGGATGAAGAAATTGAAAAAATCCGTGGGCTTGGAGAAATTAATGAGGATGCCTGGCCAGTGGGAGAAAATGCGGAAATCTATTTAGATGGTGATCGAGCCGAAGCTAAAGATTACTATCATTTTGTATGGAATGTCAGTGGATCGCGAGCTGAGAGTGAAAAACAGAAAGTGGTGAAAGCAGATGGCTGGGAGGTGATTACAACGGTCGAGGAAGACGGATGGAAAGCCGTGGTAAAAATTCCTTATAAAAAGCTTGGAATTTCTCCAGACGCAGATGGGCTTCGCGGATTGTTTTATAGAGATTATCATTCGCATCGGAAGTCTGAGGAGGCAAATGAGCGAAGTACCTGGGGCGGTGGTGCACTGCACGACCCGGGCGCATTTGGAGATTTGATTTTTAAAGAAAAGCCAGCCTCATGAAAATGCAAAACAGGATGTTCTTAAAAGCCGGAGTTTTAGCAGGTGTTTACTTCAGTTTCTTGATGCCTGGAGTGCAGGCAGAACATAGAACTCTGGAAAATGACTGGCTGGAAGTAGTGGTGCCAGAGGAGGGCGAGGTGCTCGTGGAAAAACTGATTTATCGTCCGCGTGAATTTAACAATTTACGTGAAAGTACCAGTGGAGACAGTTTTTTGTCTTTTGGTGGAGAAGGAGACTCTCAGGTTGGAATCCGTGTCGCGATTGGAAAGGATAAAGAATATGTGCAGTGGAAAGTGGAAAGCGAAGAGGAACATCAAATAAAACTGGTTGCTGAAGATCAGAAGACGCAGGCAGTTTTACAGGTTTATCCGGAATTAAGTGCATTGGATATTGTTTTAAATGGAAGTGGGAGTCTGCCTGAAAGTAGTGCATTACGACTTGAAATGATGTTGCAGGTAGCAGGAGATTTTTTGGGAGTTCCTACGGAGGGGCCGGCTGATTATCAGATTGTTCCGGTACAAGAAGGCATTGGAACGCGGGTGGATTCTATAGCGATTCATCGTAATACAGATGTTTCTTACAATCTGGTCCAGCCCTGGTGGGCAGTGGCGGATCGCGCAAGTCATTTTATGCTTGGATGCCATGTGTCTGGTAAGGACATTGTCCTTGAGCAATGGAGTGGAGAAATTCAAACGATTGATGCATTGCGCCAAACATTAGTATTAAAGCCTGCGGAGGCCACGGGTGGCTGGGAAGCAAAAATCCGGCTATTACTGTTAGATAAAATGGAAGGGCTCTCGGGAATAAACGAAGACGTTGCTAGCTGGATAATGTAAGTAGAGCGTGATAACAAAAAAACGGTTGTCATTGCGCCCGCTCGGGAGTTTGGAAAAGGAACATTCACGCTCTCGGTCGAAGAGGAAATCTTTGAAATAAAAACAGAAGCCTGGACGGTGGGATCGGTATATCGCTATGAATTACCGGAAAAATTAACCAATGGAAAATTCCCATGGAAAGCAAAATGGAAAAGCGAATATTCTCAGGGAGAAATGTTGGTTTTCCAGAATGCTCCACCTCAATTATAAATTTATGAAGCGGTTGTGTTTTTTTTAAGAAGTATTTGTAATTGGGTGGGTACGTTTTGAAGAAGAGGAGTACCATGTGCCATAAAAAGATGAGTGACATGCAAACCAAGTAATTTTTGAAGAGACTGATGCATGCGTGCCGGGTTTTCACAATATTTATCCGGCAGGAAGGTAAATCCGGTTTCTGTCAGATTAATAAGCGAATCGCCGAGGACGATGGTTCCACCATGAGAAGAAAAGAACAAAGCAATTTCTCCGGGAGGGGCACCAGGGATGCGAAACCAGGAGGTATCCTGAAAAATCCCTTCTGCGCCCGTAAGTACCTGTGTGGGCTGAAGCTCCAGAAATGGCAAAGCATCTTCATGGGCGATCACTGGAATTTGAAGACGATTTATGAATGCGGAAAGAGTCGCGCGCTCGTGGTTTGCGTTCGTAAGAACGATGAAAAGCGATTGTGTTTGATGCAGCGAGGTGAGGCGGTTGAAGAGATCGACCATCAAAGACTCTTCCAGCGCGATGGGGTCAAACAGAAAACCACTTCCGCCCTGCTGGATAAAAGTCGAGCTCAGGATCGTTTTCACAGCAGGCTCGTAGGCTTCCCAGGTGGCAGAGGTTTCGTTTAACCAATCGATTTTTTCAGCTATAGCACTCATAAAAAATAATGTAAATTAAAGAAAAAATGAAAGTGAATATTGGTAAATATCTTTATTGTGAGTGATTGTTATAAGAAAATAAATGGATATATGGATTATAGGGGAAGTTAAATAATGAGAAATGGAAGAATCACGCAGAAAATGGTGGGGGATTTGGCAGGAGTTTCGCAAACCATGGTTTCGATGGTACTAAATGGGACTGGGGTGGTTGCAGATGAAACGCGTGAACGTGTGGAGTCGGCGGTTAAACAATTAGGCTATGTAGAAAAAAAGAAAAACAGTACCGGAAGACAGCGGGTACTGGCGTATATCCGGCCAGTCGTGATACGGACGTTTCATCATGAAGAATGGATTTATGATTCTTATGAGGCATTTTATGGAGTGATTCAGAGTCGGCTGGAAGAAGAAGCTGCGCGGCAGGGCTATACAGTTGCGGTGCGACCGCATACAGATAAAAAGGAATTGACAAGATGGTTGATGGAATGGGAGGTGGATGGTGTGTTCTGGCATGGACAGGATCAGCAAATGGCGCAATGGATTGCTGATCGGTACCCGATGGTTCAGTTATCCCGGCATATGGTACGCAATGCGGACGCAGTTTCGTGTAACCAGTCAGAGCTGGTGGAAATGGGGGTGCGCTATTTATGGCAGAAAGGACATCGAAAAATTTTATTCCCTCCTGTGCTTCCGGTTACGGATCCCTTAAGAAAAAGTCGCAATACTGCTTTTTTACAGGAAGCCGAAAAATATGGATTGCCCACGTATGAGGACGTTTTTGATTTTAAACAGCCGGAGAAATATCGCGTGCTGGAAGAAAAAATAAGATGCACACTTCAGTGGCCGGAAGCAAAACGCCCAACTGCAATTCTGATCGGAGATAGTGGCGCATTATTATTGATGAAACAACTGGAAAAGGCAGGAAAAAAGATTCCTGAGGATTTCAGTATTTTAGGCATGGATAATATTTCTGCCGGAAGATTTGTATATCCGGAACTAAGCAGTCTGGATACGTGCAGTGGTGAGCTGGGGCAAAGAGCGGTCCATCTGATGATCGATAGAATTCAAAATCCGAAATCCCCTTATCAGAAAGTTTTATTATCTCCTGAATTGATAGAACGCGCATCCGTACAGGATCTTTGCGCGAAAAAAACAATTAAAAATGAAAAAAAACATCAGAAAATTCAACGAACAGAAAAGGGCAAATAAAATGAAATTTAATGTGTTATGGAAATCCGGAGTCGTTGTGACAACTGTCGCAGGAGTCATGATAAGTGGTTCAATGGAAGCGGCCCAGGGGCCAATTCCGGAAGAAGAATCAAATGGAGTGGACTGGGGGACGACTTATTATGATCCAGACGAAAATCCGGATTCTTTGCGGTATGATAAATTGCCGACAGATGACTTTACGAAAACGTTTCCTCAATGGAAAACGGCGATTCGGGGAGGGGAGGTGATTATACAGGAAAATTATTTGAGGATTGTGACGAATGGTCCGGAAGCATTGGCGTATCGGATTGATTATAACCCGGCGCAAGCGTCTGAGGTGACGATTGAAACGCGGTTACGGATTGTGGCATTAGGGGATGGTGCGTTAACGGCGGGCTCATTGGTGATTGGGCTGGGTGAGATGTGGACGGAGTTGCCTGTTAGTCCTAATCAGTTTGGGCCGGCAACAAATGTGGATTTGACAGATTGGACGACGGTGCGGATTACAATTTCGGGGATTGGAGGAGAGGAGCCGGTTTTGCAGATTTATGTGGATGGCGAATCGGAGGTTGCGGGAGAGGTAACCGGATTTAATCCGGGAGGAAGTGCGTTGCTGACATTTGGTGACCCTTCCCCAACAGGATCCGGACGTTCTGGAACGGTTGATTGGGATTATATTCGCTGGACCGATAAAGGAGCGTTTCCTCCGACAGAATAGGTGACACTGCAGGGAGCTATTGCATGAGGCTTCGGAGATGCCTGAGTCCCCGACATGAAGATCCAACCTTCAATTTTTTAATATATGAATCGAAATAAATTCTGGCGGTACCTATCCCGAGGGGGGTGGAGTGTCTGTGGTATGTTTGTTTTTTCTGCTTTGGCGTATGGAGAATTGGAGCGCCTGGATCTGCAGTCAGCAAAAATTTATCTGGAAGAACGGCTGCAGCCGAAAACAGAAGAAGGCAAGGTCATTTTACGGCATACATCTGTAGAGAAACCGACATTACTTCTTTTTTCTTCGCAACCGGTGGTGGAGGAGAAGCCATTTTTTCTGGGGGTGGAGCTGGAAGTGCAGGAATGGAATTACGGAGCATTTTGCGCGGTGGAAATCGAGTTGTATGGAGAGGATCAGAATAATCCGATCTGGAAAACGCGAACCGATGTATATGGCTCTGTGTTATTGCCGCATACCTTTCCGGAATCAGAAATGCGTTATGTGGATATTCCAGCCAGGAAGGGGGCAAAATCTGCCCGCATTAAATTGATCGTGGAAGGGAACCCGGTAGAAGTAGAAGTGAAGCGGGTTTTATTTGGAGAAAAAGAAAAAGAGGGGCGTGGGATACGACCATTTGATCGTGATGAGCAGATATCCATGGAGGAATATCAAAAAGCGATGGAGACGATGGAGGAGAAATCGGCCAGGATCATTCAAGTGGGGGACATTACCGGGGTGGAGGTTTCGGGAGAAAGACGAGTTCCGGTTATTTATAAAACGCACCCGGAGCCAGCAGCGAGTCAGCATCAGTTGATGGAAGGGGCTGGCGTTCCATTTCATCTGGTGTCGGTCATTTTAGGTCCGCATCAAAGAATAGGTGCAGAAATTTATCCTGCGGTCTGGGAAGGGGATAAAAAATATAATTTTGCAAAAATGGATGAAAGGATCGAGCAGGCATTACGGGCAGCACCGGATGCGGAGATCCTGGTAGGGTTTACGACGGTTCCTTATAATTCCTGGGGGGATGAAAATCCGGATGAAATTATTCAAAATGAAAAGGGAGAAAGAGGGATTGGGAAAGGGGTCCATAATACGCATTACGGAAATAAACGGGAGGATCCGGAACGTGAGTTCTGGTGTCCTTCCATCAGCTCTGAAAAATATTTTGAGGATCTGAAACATATTCTGGAAGCGGCGTTGGCGCATATGAAAACCAAACCGTATTATAAAGCGGTCGTGGGGTTTGCATTATATGGAGGAGATGACGGGCAGTGGGGGAACTGGGCGCGCTCGGGGTTTGAGAATCATGGGGACTTTAGTCCGGCTGGCGTCAAGGGGTTTCAAAACTGGTTGCGCCAAAAATATGGAACAGAGGAAGCACTGCAAAAAAGCTGGAAACAGGAAGCCGTTTCTTTTGAATCCGTATCCGTCCCGGCAATTGCAGACAGACGAAAGCATGCCGCATTTTTTGATCCTGCTACAGAAATGCGAGTGATCGATTATTTGAGCTTTGAAACAGAATCTCGCGCAATATTTGTAGATCGAATTGCAGGTGTGTTAAAAG
>CAKUMP010000077.1 GCA_934667795.1 uncultured Chthoniobacterales bacterium
TCATCATCTTTTTCCCATTCCAAAAGTTTGAAAAGCAAAGATTCCGCTTCTGGAATGTGCGGACAAGCAAAGATCTCGACCATGTCGTATCGAGTAAGACATTCTTTGGAGCGATATAACTCCGCGAGAGTTTCGAGGGTTTCCAGCGAACGCATTGGAGCAATGGCGATCAAAACCCATTTTAGCAAATAGTCTGACTCGTAATCAAAATACTCGAGCAGGCGTGGAAAAGCAGTGCGGAGATTAAGGAGTCCTGCAAGATAGACGGCTATTTCGGAAAAACTATGTTGTACGGATTCAGGTTGATTGAAATCAAAAGACAACCATTCATGAGTCAGACGTTCCAATTCGGGACGGCACGCTTCTTCTTCCAGCAATCGTTTGCAAAGCAATTCTATTTTTGTAGAGGTGTTGGCTTCTTTTCCATAAAGCTGACGTATTTCCTTATGAAGAAGTTCAATACATTTTTCCGCAGGAAGCGCATGATATTGAAAAAGTTGCCGTATTTCGGTGAGGAAAAATTGCTCTGCTTTTTTCGGGATGGCCTTCTTAAAGTCGTCCATTTTTTCCTGAAGAAAAGAAATTGGAGTCTTGAGAATGATCCATTGGAAAAGAATCATGGACTCATGAGTGTAAGGTTGCTGGGAGACTCGCTTTATTACCCAATTGATCGTCGTTTCATCAATGGCAAAGTCCTGGATGGAATAAGGATATGAGAAAGCAGTAGACCACCCGTATTGATCGATCGCCTTGACAAATGCCTGAGGGATATCCGGTCCTTGGTCTCCTGCTTCATAAAGTGTCTGGAAGACCAGGTTGCGAACATGGGGATCAGGATGCATGAGCGCCTGGACATATTTTTCTCTGGGAATCATAAATAAAACGGGGTGTAGCCCCATATTGCAGTTGTTTTAATTTGTTCGTCAAGCGAAGAGAGGCGGGCAGTTGACAGTTGACAGGGGCTGGCGCAGGGCGGCGCGGGGCCGTCGGGGCCGTCGGGGCTCCAAGGGACAAAAAAAACGACCGTATTGAGTTGCCATGAGGTCATGGGCTATTCAATACGGTCGTTTTTGAAAAATCGTAGAGTTTCTTTAGAAACTTACTGGAATCCCTGTGGGATCAGGGATTGAAGCGGAATTTGAGCTTCGCACGCTTGGCGTTTGCTTTTGCTTTACGACGTGCTTTCTGAGTGGGAGTTTCGAAAGCACGGAGACGACGGACTTCTTCGAGGATTCCTTCGGAGTCCAATTTGTTTTTCAAACGTTTTAGAGCGCGATCGATCGGCTCTCCTTTGCGTACTGTTACTTCTGGCATGTAATTCCTTGTTTTTAAAAATTGAAAATAAATATTTGATAATCCACTTTTACGGGAAAATGGATCGTAGAGAGGATTTGAGAATGTGTCAAGAAAGAGTTTGTGAGAATTGATTAAAAACGGGGTTAATATGTGGTAATCCGGGTTTAATATGTTTTCTCTGACAAACCCCTGATCAAGCCGTTTTCTCTTTGATTAGGTCCTTGGACTCCTGAATTTCGACTGCGAGGTCTTTACGGCGCCATTTTGTCCAGAGAAGGGTCACTGGGGTAGCGATGTAAATCGAGGAAAAGGTTCCGATGAGGATACCGATAATGATAGCGAAAGCAAAGCCTTGCAGCACGGGGCCTCCGAAGAAATACAGGGCGATGAGGGAGAAGAGCGTAAAGCTACTGGTCATGATCGTCCGGCTCAGGGTGTGGTTGATTGCTTCATTCATCACATTGATGGTAGCTTTACTTGTCCCATTGAGTTGTAACTCCTCGCGGATACGGTCGAAGATGATAATGGTATCGTTAATCGAGTACCCGGCAACGGTCAGAATGGCACCGACTGTAATGAGGGAGAATTCGAAACCGAAAAGCGAGAGGCAGCCGATAACGATAATAAGGTCATGAAAGAGGGCGACAATGGCACCGATCCCGAAGGAGAATTCGAAGCGGACAGCGAGATAAAGAAAGATCGCGAGAACGCCAAGAAAGAGTGCAAAAAGAGAGGTGCGCGCTAATTCGCCACCCACCACTGCTCCGATTGTTTCGATCCCATCTACGGTGAAACCGGCATTCGGGAAGGTCGTTTCGAGCTGGTTTTCAATAACGGATGCGGTGCCATGCGGTGCGCGAATGGAAAGGATTTCTGCTGTTGTCGCTTTTTCCCGGCTGAGGGCGAGGTCATTAATCCCCAACTCGCTCAAGGCGTTCAGAATGGTGCTATCCTCGATTTTTTCCGCCGGTTCTTCTTCAAAATGGAATGTGAGGAGATCTCCTCCGGTGAAATCAATTCCGAGATTGTCTTTTCCTTTGTAAGTGACCAATGCGATGGCCAGGATACTGATAACGGCGGCAAGCGTGAGTGCCAGTTTGCGTTTTCCAAGGAAATCGATATTGGTGGGTTTAATCAGGTTGAGCATGGTCAGGCGTTTAAGCCAGCCAAAATAGAGCATCCAGTTAAAGCAGTTACGGGTGACGAGAAGAGCGGAGAACATCGACGCGGTAATCCCGACAGTGAGCGTCACTGCGAACCCCTTAACTGATCCCGTGCCTTTCCAGAACAGAATAGCAGAAGTGAAAAGGGTGGTGATGTTGGAGTCAAAAATCGCACTGAACGCTTTATCGTAACCAGCACGCACTGCCGCCGGAAGAGATTTTCCGGCACGAAGCTCTTCCCGGATACGTTCATAAATAAGAACGTTGGCGTCAATGGCCATCCCGATCGTCAGCACAATCCCGGCAATCCCAGGAAGGGTGAGGACGAAATTGAACATCGACATCAATCCGAACAAGAGGATAAGGTTCACAAAGAGACCGATAATGGCCACAATCCCTGCAAAACGGTAATAGAGGAGCGTACAAATGATGACGAGACCGAATCCGGAAAGGATGGAAAGAACCCCGCGACGAATCGCTTCCGTTCCCAGTGTCGCGGAAACACTGCGTTCTTCTTCAATGACTACCGGTGACTCCAGAGGGTTTTCCAGGACACTCGATAAATTCTGCGCTTCTTCTGCGGAAAAACGGCCGGTAATCGTCGCACTCCCACCATAAATAGCTTCCCGAATACTCGGTGCAGACTGCACTTCGCCGTCCAGAATAATGGCAAATCGCTGTCCGACATTCGCCGCGGTGAGCTGACCAAAGAGATCGGCTCCTTCGCTATTGAATTGTAGCGCGACACCATACCCTTCGTTTCCATAAAAAGAATACGCGGAACGTACCAGGTTTCCGGGGATATCAATTGTGCTTTTGATAATCAGCGGTTCTACAAACTCTTCTCCGTTACGGGTTTCTTTGTTGTCGATTCGTTGCCAGCCGGCTGGAATATAACCCGTTCCGCTTTCCACACGATTAATGATAGAATCACTCTCAGGATGTACCAGACGGAATTCAAGCTTGGCGACCCGTTGAAGTTGTTCCCGTGTGTTTTGAATTTTTTCCGCATCCAGCCCAGGAATCTGCACCAGAATGCGGTCCTCGCCCTGCGGCGTGATCAGCGGCTCACTTACTCCAAACGCATCCACGCGTTTCCGGATCACTTCCACCGCCTGCGCCTGCATGGTGGGCGTAATGATATCCTCCGGGTTTTCTTTAACCAGCCGGATTAGAAAAGAAGACCCACCCTCAAGATCCAACCCAAGCTGGACCTTGTCTTTCGGCGGGTACACTGACTCAATACAAAAGGCAACCAGCAGAATCGTCAGCACCGTCCCTACAATACGTTTCCTGCGTTCGATCTCGGTGAAAAAATACCAGCCAAACATCCCCAGAATGAGGAGACCAAAAAAGAATGTGAATATTGGATTCATAGTGACAGTCCGATTAAATATCGGGAAAACGTAAAATGAGGGTCAGTTGAAACGCTGTGCCGTTCTCTTGTTGCTTTTATAAAAAAACACACTGGAAAAACGTTTGTAACGGATGATTATTCTGCGGTTTCTGCTTTCTTATTGGCTACGTGGCCTTTGTCGATTTCAATCTTCACGTTGTCATCGATTTTGATAATAAATGAAGATGGTTTAACGTTTGTGATGATGCCATGGATTCCGGAAGTGGTGATGACTTTATCGCCGGTGGCGAGTTTGGAAATCAGTTCAGCATGTTGTTTACGTTGTTTTTGCTGTGGGCGGATGAGGAGGAAATAGAAAATAATCCCGATAAAAATGAAAGGGATAATTTGTGCAAGTGCATTTGGTGGAGCAGTTTCCGCCTGTGCCAGAAAGAGTAATGTTTGGTTGAGCATAATAGATATGAGATAAGTGTTAAAATTGAATAAGGGGAAAACGTTAACGTTGTCCTGCTGCAAGTGCAAGACGAGAATTTATTTTTAACAACGTCCCGGGAAGAGCCGAAACTGGGAGCGTCGACGTCCCCGTCGGCCAACGTACCGTTGGACCATTTGCGCCAATGTTATTTTCTAAAACACCCATTGGCAGGTCAGCGTGTTCGATGGGTTCTTTTGATTTTGCCATCCGGGAAACTGAGCCAGACTTCGAGTGGGGCAGTTTTCTCTTTACGAATTAATTGGCAGAGGAGGTGGATGCCTTCGTAAGCAACTTCGTAAGAGGGGTAAAAAAGGGCTTTGCTGTTTTCTGGCAGCCCTGTCGTCGCACCTTCTTCTGTGAGGAAGTACAAAAGGGAAGGGTCCACTTCAGATGCTTCAGGCAATTCGCGGAAAACATTGGCAACGGTATTGGTAAATGCACTTCCTAAAACTGCAATAGGGGTAGTCGTTCCAATCTTTTTTATAAATCTGGCAATAAGAGATGGGTGCTCATCCCGCGTATTCAAAGGCAAGAGTAACTGATGGGAGGATGGACATTTACAACCACCCAGATGCAGGGTCTCAAAAAAACCGTCCATCACTTCCTGCATATATTTCATCGACAAAACGGGCCCGATCATTGCTGTTTTGGGATGTTTATCGGCAACAATGGCATTTCCAAGTGTTTTTCCTGAAGCAGAATGATCGGTTGAAACAAAATTGAGCCCGGTTCCTTCGACATGACGATTGACAACCATGACCGGAATATGCTGGTGCTGGCCATTTGTGGGGTAGTGGAAAGTACTCAGAGCATCTGTCCAGGGCTTGCGTGGACGATAAATAAGGATTCCGTTTACATTTGGAGGGGGCAATTGGAGGGTTTTAAGTAAATGCTCCACATCCGGGGTGTAGTGATAGGTAATATGGCAGTTGTGGCGTTTCGCTGCCGCGGAAAGCCAGTCATAATGTTGCTGGCGGCTTCCAAATTCATCCGGAAGAAACTCTTCGAGAACAAGGATGTTCGGGCATTTGATCGTATTCGCATTCTGGATGAAACTGCCTCGCCCCTGGGTTGCCGTCAGAATCCCGGCATCTGTGAGTTCCGAAAATGCCGCACGAATCGTACGCCGGCTGATTCCCAGAATATCGGTCAACTCTCGCTCGGTCGGAATACGCGACTTTTCAGGAAGTTCTCCGGAATCCATACGAGAAATAATCTGATCCTTCAATTGGCGATACAGAGGAGTTGCCGCTGTCGAGTCCAACATCGCTCCAATAGAAGCAAAAATCTTTTTAATTTGTTGGGGCGCCAGTTTTTCACTCATGATTATTCTCGTAATTATTCAGTATTTCCTTAAAAATCTCCAGTAGAATAATAGACCCATTAGAGATGTACATGAAAAATTGGTACCATGTGGTATCTTTTTTAGGGGAATGTTGACGTGTTGCCGTGCTGGGAGCGCCGATGTTATTGTGCCGGGAGTGTCGATGTCCCCGTCGGTCAGGTTATGAAATATGGCGTAAAATGCCATGGGCGTGGGAGCGCATAAATGATCCAACGGTACGTTGGTGCTACCAGGGATTTGAAATTTTTTTGAGAAACTTCTTGACAAAAGCGTGGAAATATGTATGATTGCCAGTTCCAATTTACAGGAATAATATAGTATGGCGAACACAAAATCAGCACTTAAGCGGGCAAGACAGAGCATTGTTAAAACGGAACGGAATCAGGCGATCAAATCTGCCTGTAAATCTGCGTTGAAGAAGGCGCAGGAAGCCATCACGAGTGGAGATAAGGAAGCTGCAGCGAAAGCTGTTTCTGTATTGGTATCCAAATATGATCGTGCTGCGAAACACGGGGTAGTGCATAAAAACCTGGCGGATCGCCGGAAACGCCGTTTTGCCAAGGCCGTTGCTGCTTTGGGATAAGAATTTAACGAAAAACGTTGAATTAAAATAAATTTTTAATGATCGCCGGCCTGGCAACGGGTCGGCGATTTTTTTTGCACTCCGCATTATTTCCTGCAAGGGCTTCGGATGATTTTCATAAGCCGCGGAATGGAGTCTTCGACATAGCCTATCTCCTATTATTTCAAATAAGATAGGCAAAACGCGGAAGACCGCTGAAATTTAATGATAAAGAACCTTTCGCGCTTTTCTGCGAGTTCCGCGGCTAATCCAGAGGTTTTTCGTGTAAGACCGATCCTTTTAGCCGACGGGACGTCGGCGTGCCCAGGAGGATTTTTCATATGTTGGCCAAGAGAGTGGTAATTTCATGGTTGAAAAATATTTGGCAGGGTGTCATGTAAGGGGAAAGGAATATCACAACATGAAATTACGCGAGCGTGAGACGATTTTTGGCAAGTTGAATCCCTTTGAAGGGAAAGTGGTCGGGATAAGTGGTGGGGGGCATGGGATTGGAAAAACGACTGTGCTGGAGATTTTGCGTTTGGGCGGAAAAGTGGCGACCTTTACCTTGCGGGAAGATGAGGTGCGTTTATTACAAGAGCATGCGGCGGGATATGGGGAAAATTTACTGGTTCGGCAGGGAGATGCAGCAGACGGGGAGTTTGCGAAGGAATTCATGCAGGAGGTGGAGGAGAAGTTTGGACGTCTGGATGGCTGGGTGAATAATGCGCTCGTGAATTTGCTCAGACCATTTGAGGATGAGACAGAAGAAGAATATCGAAGGGCGCTGGAAGTCAATCTGGTTGCTCCTTTTTTGTGGGCGAAGCTGGTCGTTCCATTTCTGGAGAAAACACAGGGCGCCATGGTCAATATGTCCTCGATTATGGCGCGTTTGACCGTTGGAAAAAATATCACCTATACCTCTCACAAGGCGGGTATTGAGGGATGGACGCGTGGAATGGCGGTGGAACTGGCTCCGAAAGGGATACGGGTAAATGCGGTGGCTCCAGGAATGATTATTACTTCTTATCATTATCTTCAGGATGGTTATTCGGAAGAACAAAAAAATGATCCCGAAATAATCGCTCAAAAAGCCATGTACCAGAAACTCGGAGATACCTATCAGCCCTGGCCGACAGCCGGGATGGCGATTGATATTGCGGAAACCATTTTATTCCTGTTATCCGATAGTGCCTGGTTTATCACAGGACAGGTGGTGACGGTGGATGGTGGCAGGACTGCTTCGATTAAAGCAAATAATATTGATTACTAATGATGAATTCGTAATTTTTGGACAAACGTGTTAGAAATGATGGACGGGTGGAAATGGATTCGTTAGTCTGAAGGACTATGAGTTTGAAAGTACGAGTCAGGTTTGCGCCATCACCTACAGGGTATTTGCATGTAGGAGGAGCGCGTACAGCATTATTTAATTACCTTTATGCGAAAAAGCATGGAGGAGATTTTATCTTACGGATTGAAGACACTGATCAGTCGCGGAATTCTGAAGAAGCAGTTCAGGTGATTTTTGATGGGTTGCGCTGGTTGGGGCTGGAATGGAATGAAGGCGTGCAGGCCGGAGGAGAGTATGGCCCGTATTTTCAGAGCCAGCGAAAAGAAATTTATGATAAACATTTAAAAGTTCTGGAAGATAAAGGACTGGTGTATGATGACCAGGGGGCGATCCGTTTCCGTTCTCCACGCAAGCCGGTCGTGGTTAATGACCTCGTCTGTGGGAGCATCGAATTTGATCGAAGCGGGGACCCCGATATGACTATTCGACGTCCGGATGGGTCGTACATTTTCCATTTTGTCAGTGTCGTGGACGATCTCGAAATGAAAGTCACGCATGTGATTCGCGGGGAAGACCATTTGTCCAATACTCCGAAACATCTGGAATTGTATCAGGCACTGGGGTACGAGCCGCCGGCATTTGCACATATCCCGTTGATTTTGAATAAAGACGGCTCGAAAATGAGCAAGCGGGACGAAGGCGCGAGTATTATGACCTATATGGAAAATGGGTATGCGCCGGAAGCTGTTGTGAATTACCTGTGCCTGCTGGGCTGGTCTCCGAAAGATAATCGCGAGAAGCTGGATCTGTCAGAAGTGATCGAGTTGTTTGATCTGGATAAAATTAACCGGCGAAATGCTTCTTTTGACCTGGATAAATGTTTCTGGTTAAACGGGCAGTATATTTTGCAGATGGGGATAGAGCGGTTTCGGGAGCTGAGTGCGCCCTTTTTGGACAAAGCAGGAGTGGTGGCGGATTCCGAGGAACAGTTGCTGAAGGTTCTGGCACTGGTGAAAGAAAAAATCAAGCATTTCAGTGATGTGCCCGCCTGGGTTTCCTATTTCTTTACAGAAGAATATGAATATGCGACGGAGGCAGTAGAAAAAGCGTTGAAAGCGGATGGTGCACTGGATGCATTGGATAAATTGCGAAATAAATATGCCGGACTCACCGACTGGACGTCGGAAGCATTGGAAAATGGCTTGAAGGAAATTGCAGCCGAAACCGGTTTGAAGACGAAAGTATTTGTACATCCTGCGCGCGTTGCGGTGAGTGGTCGGGCGGTAGGACCGAGCTTGTATCCGATGCTGGAAGTGATGGGACGGGAACGGGTTCTGGCACGCATGGAAAAAACATTACAGCAATTTGCTGACCGTTAAAATTATGAAACCGTATTATACCCTGGAGGATTTACGGCAGTGGGAAAAAGTGGAGGAAAAACTGGGCAGTACTGCGCGTCTGGCGGTGATCGGGAATCCGGTGGAACATTCCCGTTCTCCCGGGATGCATCAGGCTGCTCTGGATGCACTGGGGATTAAAACCCGGTACGTACGGTTACTGATTCAGGAAGAAGAGTTTGCAGAGGCGCTGGAATTAATTGTCGCCAAACAGTTTATTGGGGCGAATGTGACGATCCCGCATAAGCAGGCGGCTTTGGAGGGTGCGACCTATGTGAGTGAACATGCCCGGAAAATGCGGGCAGTGAATACGCTTGTTGTGCGCGATAACAAGGAACTGGAAGGGTTCAGTACCGATGGGCCGGGGTTTGTGCGTGCAATTCGGGAAGAGTTCGGGATGGATTTGAGAGATTTGCGTGTGCTGATGCTGGGTGCGGGTGGAGGCGCCGGGAGGTCGTTGTCGGTACAATGTGCTTTGGAAGACGTGCCACGCCTGGTACTTTCCAACCGGACTTTTGAAAAAGCAGAAATGTTGAGGGAAGAACTGAAAGAGCTTTTTGTATCCGATCGTCTGATTGGACCGGAAGACCGTCTGGTCGCAGTGCCCATGGGGTCGGCTGCGATGGAACGAGAACTCCGGGCCGTGGATCTGATTGTCAATGCCACCAGCGTGGGAA
>CAKUMP010000078.1 GCA_934667795.1 uncultured Chthoniobacterales bacterium
TTCCATTTATCCGAAAGGAACGCTCGTAAGTCTTAATAGTTTTGCTCTAAATGGGGACATAGATCTTAATGAGGAAATACGTACGATTACGAATCCTTCGTATTTTGCTGCTTTTGATTTTGGAGTGGTTTCTTTTGGTGGGATCATCCGCAATGGGGGACTGGTTTTGAAGTCTGCCGTGGATGAAACAAATGCCGTTTTCTTTGAAATGACAGGAAGTGCATCCAATCTTTATACGGGGAGTACCACTTTACGTACGGGGGTATCTTTGCAATTGAACAAAACGGGAGGAGCGATTGCGATCCCGGGAGATTTATATATTGATGATGATGCCGTAGCGGTAGTGGTTCTTAATGAACAGATTCACAATGATGCAGATGTAACGATCAATGGTATTGGTCGATTACAGTTGGGCACGAATGTAGATGTATTAGAAACCATTGGAGGTCTGTACGGAGATGGCGAAGTGGCGTTGAGTCAGAATGGGAATGGGAGTCAGATTCAGATTAAATCGGGCGATTTCTCCGGAACGATTACAGGGGGCGGGTCGACGAATCTAAGTGTGATAAAATATGGATCTGAAATGCTGACTTTGTCAGGGGACAATACTTATCTCGGAATTACGACGGTCGCCGAAGGAGAACTACGTTTGAATGGTTCGCTGGGATTGGGAATTCTTGTTGTATCATCTACAGGTAAGTTATCGGGCACAGGATCGGTATTAGGACAAACGGTAGTGTTTGGAGACGGGATTCTTTCTCCAGGGGAGAGCCCAGGCAAAATGAATTTTGAGTCATTAATTTTGCTCTCTGATTCGATTACGCTTTTTGAATTAGGTAACCCGTTGGGAACTCCCGGGATAGATAACGATTTAGTGGTAGTTAATGATATATTAAGCAATGACGGAACGATCCTGAATATCGTCAACCTGGGCGAAATGGATACAGGGGAATATATTTTATTCGAATATGGTTCTTATATGGAATGGAATCCTTTCAAAATCGGTTCTGCTCCTGCCGGGTTTAATTATGAAGTGGATACCGATGCGAATGACGGGACAGCGATCAGTTTGAATGTAAATTTTCATAATCTGCAATTCTGGGATGGAGCAAATGACAGCGCCCCGACCATTCCTGGTGGAGTGGGAGGAAGTGCAAACTGGAATACGACGACCACGAACTGGACGAATGAGGATGGAGAGGTTAATAATGCGTGGGCAGATTTAATTGCGGTATTTGGTGGGACGGCCGGGACGGTGACGCTTGAGGAGGATGTGACCATTTCCGGGATGCATTTTCTGACGGATGGCTATGTGATTGAAAGTGTTGCCGGGGAAACATTGACGCCTTCCGGCGAGATCAACATTTTGATGGATGAGGATGTGACGGCGGAAATTTCCAGTCAGTTGACTGGGACCGGCGGCATCAATAAAGGGGGAGATGGGACGCTGATATTAACAGGGGAAAATGACTATACCGGGGGGACTTCTGTTAGTGCCGGGGTGTTACGGATTGGGGAGGGGGGGACGAATGGGTCGATCGTCGGAGATGTTGTAAATCAGGCGACACTTATTTTTGACCGCAGTGATGATATTGAATTTGGAGGACAGTTTAGTGGAGGTGGGGATATTTATCAGAATGGGGGTGGAAAACTGACTTTCAGTGGGGATTCTTCTGCCTTTATCGGGACAACGTATGTAGATGCGGGCGTATTAGAGGTTGCTTCGTTATTAGGTGGGGATGTGGAGGTAGCGTCTATGGCGACACTGGAAGGGAATGGACGGATTTACGGGGAGGTGGCAATTGCGGATGGTGGAGAAATTAATCCTGTAGGGGTGTTGCGTGTGGGTGGGTTATCTTTATCAGATACAACCGTTTTGAATTTTCAATTGGGTGCGCCCGGTGCTGCAGGGAACTCGCGTATTGATGTGGATGGGATGTTGTTTTTAAACGGGCTGTTGAACATTGTGGATACGGGAGGATTTAATTTTGGAACCTATACTTTGATGAACTATGGAGGAGTGCTGGACGATGCATGGCTGACTATTCAGAATTTGCCGCCAGGCGTAAATCCAGGAAATTTATTTATCAATACAGATGTCTGGGGAGAGGTGCAGTTGATTCACCACTTGGCAGGGAGCTCGCAGTATTGGGATGGTTCAAACGGGATGGCAGATGGGAAAATCCACGGAGGAAGTGGAATATGGAATACAACAGGAACGAACTGGACGAATCAGGATGGGACCATTAATGCTCCCTGGATTGGGGAACATGCGGTCTTTGGTGGACAAGCCGGGGATGTGTATGTGGGAGGGTATATGACGTTGAAGTCTTTGGTCGTCCAAACTTCCGGGTATCGGTTTTTTTCGGATCATTTCATGTTACTCACAAAGTGTGATGCCATATTGGATATCCAACAAGGGACAACAACGATGGATGTTCCATTGTGGGTAGGAGAGAATCTGATAAAAAAAGGAACAGGGCTTTTGAATCTGCGAGGTTATACGGTTGCGATGCAAACGTTGATCAATCAGGGAAGCCTGGCGGTGAACCATATACTGAATTCCCCTCAGGTGCATGTAAACGGGCAGGGGACTTTGCAGGGGAATGGAACGATTACAGGAAATGTGTTCAATAGTGGAAGAGTGGCTCCCGGAAACAGTATTGGACGTTTAACGATCCAGGGAAATTACACCCAAAGCAGTGCCGGGCGTCTGGAAATTGAAGTCCAAGGAGTGAATCATCATGACACGCTGCATGTCAGTGGGCGTGCGCACTTGGATGGGACATTGGAAGTACGTGGCAAGGCAAGCAATTTCGAATATGGAGATCAAATTGCTTTTTTACGTGCAGGAACGATTACAGGGAAATTTGATGAAATTGAAATGCCGGCCTCGAATCGATTACGTGGACGGTTTTTGAATTATGGAAACGTCGGGGTGTTGCTGGTTGCGCCAACGAGTTATACGCTGGTAGCAGAAACGGTGAATCAGATGCGTGTAGCAAAGGCGCTGGATTCCTGGATTGGAATGGAAGCAGGCGATATTGGGGATGTGACACTGGCGCTGGACTTGTTACGGGAAGAGCAATACGGGCAGGCATTTGATGCGATTGCTCCAGGCTTCTATGAATCTGCATTGAGTATTGGACTGGAATTGAGTCAGAGCCAGGGACAGGTTTTAAATCAGCAATTGAATGCGCGTCGTTTACGTCACAGACACCAGCCGGTGGGAGTGGCAGAAGTGCAGGATTTTAAATCGGTGAAGAACCCTGTGAGGGAAATCGAAGAATCGCCAGATACACGCTGGATGTTCTGGGGGCAGGGGAGTGGAATTTTCAGTGAAGGCGGGATGAGTTTGAGCCCAGGAGAAGATTTTGAAAGCGGAAATGCATTATTGGGTGCAGATTATCGGTTGAATGAGAAATTTACGGTTGGGTTGTTTGCCAATTATGGCGAAGGGTGGGGTGATTATGATGCCTCCGCTCAAATCGATATCGATCGCTTCAATATGGGAGGCTATTTCACGTATGATGCAGGCGGGTTATATGTCAGTGGAGCAGTCGGTGGTGGGCGTGTTGAGTATGACATCAAACGTCCTGTGCAGTGGGCGACATTGGATCGGACCGCGCGTAGTCATCCGGAAGGGAACGAGTTTTTTGGAATGCTGGGAAGCGGATACGATGTGCGTCGTGGAAACTGGACCTTTGGTCCGCAGGTGAGCCTGCAATACAGTCGGATCTCGTTAGATGGGTTTGATGAAAGTGGTGCAGACAGTTTGAATTTGCGTGTGGATGAAGCGATCGGCGAAAGCCTGCGAAGCTTGATTGGCGGAAGGCTGGCCTATACGGCACACGTTAATTCCCGTGTGGTGTTGATCCCGGAAGTGCGTGCGTTCTGGCAGCATGAGTATATAGAGGGAGAAGATTTACAGGCGCGCTTAAACAACGGACAGGAACCAGGGTTTAGTTATATGCAGGATGTGCAGGATAGAGATGCGCTCTTCCTGGGAGCAGGGGTGACCGGTGTATTTGGTAAAGAAGGCCGGTTTAATTCGAGCCTGTATTACAATAGCACCGTAGGACGTAACGAGGGAGCAATTCATACCTTGACCCTCACCGCAGGCTGGGAATTTTAGGGCTACGACCCCAGGAAAGTGCCAACTGAAATGGGATCTTTAGCCGACGGGGACGTCGGCGTGCCCAGGGATTGGCTCGCCCAGGGGGCGCACTTTGCAATCAAGCGAGGAGCATATAGTAGAAGAGGGTCACTAATGCGAGAAATGTGACGACTAACAGAATCCCCAGGTTCCAGCGATTGGTTTCATGAATAGGCATCATTCCGTGCTTTTCCAGAAATTTTATCTTTTGGGGGAACTTGATGAGTTTATATCCCCCTACAATTAAAAGGATGCTGCCCAGAATGAGAACTACATATTCAAGTATTAGTTTTATTAATTCAAATGAGTTCATATCTATAAGTTATCATAAAGTGTGAAGATGTACAGAAAATTTGATTTTTGATGTGAAATGGGGGGTGATTTTGTATAATGGAGAGATGAGTGATGCGTTAGAACTGGTGGAAGTGGAAGAAATTGCGTGGGGAGGATGGGAGAGGAATTTGCGATTGAGTGGGGGTGGGGTGGAGTTAGTCATTTCTTTGGATGTGGGGCCGCGGGTATTATCGTTCAAGCGGCAGGAGGGAGTGGAGTTTTTTAAATCTTACGGAGAACAATTGGGTGGGAGTGGGGAAGCGGAGTGGAAGATTCGTGGGGGGCATCGGTTGTGGGTATCTCCGGAAGTCCGGGAGGTGACGTATGATCCGGATAACGCACCGGTGGAATGGACACGATCCGGGGGAGGCATTGAGCTCGTGCAGGAGAGCAAAAAAACGGGATTGAGAAAGCGGTTGTGGGTAGAATTAAGAGGCAACGGGCAGGTGATAGTGGATCATGCAGTAAGAAACGAATGGGATGCGCCTCGGAAGATTGCGGCATGGGGATTGAGTGTCATGGCTGCGGGAGGAAATTTAGTTGTGCCGCAGCGTCCTCCGGGAGTTTCAACAGAAGGGTTGTTGCCGGACCGACGGTTGATCGTGTGGCCTTATACCTCATTAGGAGATACGCGCTATCAGTGGGGAGAACGTTTCTGGCAATTGCAGCAGAGGCCGGGGTGTAAAGCGACCAAATTTGGAGCGGAGTTCCGATATGGATGGGCAGGATATTTTCTGGAAGGAGAAATTTTTGTAAAACATGTGGAGTATCGGAAGGGGGAAGAGTATCCGGACTTCGGAAGTAATTTTGAAGCTTATACGAATGAAGAAATGTTGGAGATTGAGAGTTTAAGCGGGTTGAAAAATTTACAGAAAGGGGAAACGGTTGGACATCGGGAGCAATGGTGGATTTTACCGAGATTGCATCCGGAAAAGGAATTGTCTGAAGATGTGCTGGAAGAAGAATTTGCGTATATTCGTTCGAACTGTGTGTCTGAGGCTGGAGTGTTTGAGTGACAGGCGGATACTTGACGGCGACAGATTCTGAAATTAGGGTAACGGGTATGAAACGGATCCTTTGGCTGGCTATATTTATTGTGATGAGCGTGGGGGTATCGACCGGGTTTGGACAAGAGGTTGCGGATTTAATGAAGCAAGCGAGGGAGGCGTATGTAGATGAAAAATACGAAGACGCGCTGGAGTTGTATCAGATGGTTTTGGAGTTGGATCCGAAGCATCCGCAGGCGCAGTTCTTTGTTAAAAATTTAAAAATGCGCCAGGCCGGTGGAGAAGCTGGATTAAAAAAACGTCTGGAAGGGATTATAGTGGAGGAAGTTGAATTTCGGGATGCGGACCTGGGGGCGTGTCTGGAATTTTTACAACAAAAGGCAAAAGAAATCGGTAAACTGGATATCAATTTTGTCAATCAGGCAGGGGATGCGAAGGATCAGGGTATTACCCTATCGTTAAAAAATTTACCGATGACGGTTGTATTGGATTATGTGGGGAGAATGGCGGATGTGGAAATAGTGTATGAAGCACATGCGGTGGTTGTGAGGCCGATTTCTACAAAGAGTGGTGAAGGCGAGGAGAGCCAGAGTGCTAAATGAATGCGCGTACGGTGGTGATTACCGGGGGTGAGGGAGATTTAGGACGAGCGATTGCGGAAGAGTACAGGAAATCGGGGTGGCAGGTGTATGCGCCGGGACGCAAGTACCTGGATGTCTGTTCTTCAGAATCTGTGCAGGCGTATTTTGCGAAACTGACAACACTGGATGTGTTGATCAACAATGCAGGGGTGTGTCGGGACAGGCTTGCCGCGAGAGTGGAGGAAGAAGACTGGATGGAGGTACAGCGTGTGAATTTAGAAGGAGCGTGGAGGTGCAGTGTGGCAGCAGGGGAGATGATGCGAAAGACAGAAGGTGGGCATATTATACAAGTGGGTTCGTACGCGGGAAAAGTGGGAGGAGTGGGGCAGGTCAGCTATGCTTCTGCAAAGGCAGGGCTGGTGGGGTTGAGTCAGTCGCTCGCAAAAGAATGGGGCGAATTTAATATTCAGATCAATGTTGTTTTGCCTGGATTTATGGACACAAAAATGTCGCGTGATGTATCGGAAGAAGCAAGAGAGCGTGTTTTGAAAGAGCATGTGTTGAAGCGATGGAATACCGTAGAAGAAGCAGCACGGTTCATTTGTTTTTTAGGAACGCTGAAAAACTGTTCGGGCCAGATATTTCAATTGGATAGTAGAGTTGGGCGGTAATTACGAATTACGAATTTGGGGGCGGTGGTTTCCGCCGCTTTGGATCATATCGCAGGGGATATCACTCTTGTCCAAAACTCTTAAAAATCGATGTTTATTTATGGATCAATTATCCTGTTTTTTATCCGCAGATTAACGCAGATTAACACAGATTATTCCTGAAATTTTAATGATTTATTACTGTCTCCAAACCCAACCCAAATACACACAGATTTAATCCATGAAAACAAAGTTTCTCCCTCTTATTCTTCTTAAAAAATCTGCGTTAATGCCTGTTTTCGTTCGATAAGAATATTAGACAGGCTATTTTGCTTCGCGCTATTCTGCGGATCCTTTCCTGTTTTGAACTAAGGGGGGTATGAAAACGAAATCTACTCTAAACAGCTCTTAAACTCTCATCAATTCAGCACTCCTTGTCCAATTTATTTTTATTTTGGACAGCAGTGAGGGGGTATACGAATTTTTTTGTGTATTGAAACTCATAGGTCGCTCAAACAAGCGCCAGCTCTTTGTCCACTGTCCGTTGTCAACTGTCAACTGCCGTTAACTGTCAACTATTAGGAGGATGGGTGTGGAATTTCATTGAGTAATGGGGTAGAATTAGGCAAGAATAGTTTTTCCATATGAGGGACAACGACCAGAAAAACGCCTTGAACTCTGGGAGGATGAAGGGAGGGAAAGGGGTGACATTAACACATGGGCTAGGACGTGTACAAAATGTGCAGTTGCCAGGGATGGTATGTATAGTGGATTTTGACGGACAATTTTTGAAGGTTTCCCCGGTATGTCGGGAAATACTGGAGTATGAAGTAGAAGAAATGGAAGGGAAAAACTTTCGGGATTTTGTACACCCGGAAGAGAGAAGCTGGAGCGAAGATCTGGAAGGATATGCCAAAACGGGAATGATCATGCATCATTTCAAAAGCAGGCATAGAACAAAATCAGGGCGCGAGATAAAAATGTGTTGGTCGGCCACATTATCTGTAGCGGAAAAAACGGCTTACATGGTGGGGAGCCTGGAAATGGGTGGAGAGTCAGGTGGAGTGTCCGAGGGCGATCAAGAAGTGAGCTGGATAGAGAACAGTGGATCGGTGAAGGTTTTATTTGATCGTAATCCGATGCCGATTTGTCTGGTACGTTTACGGGATTTGCGAATCATGGAAGTGAACGAGGCGGCGGTGCAGCATTATGGATATGAGCGGCAGGAATTGATGGGGATGGAGTTTGAAAAATTGCTGGAAGAAGGAGAGCGGTTTAAAAAGAAATTGCAGGGACAGGTAAAAGAGCGTTTGTGGAGTGGGTTACGGTTGGGAGTGTGGAAACATCAGCGTAAGGGGAAGCAGTGGGTGGATGCGGATCTTTATACCTCTTCGTTGATGTATCAGGATGAACGCGCGGAAATGCTATTGGCAGTTGATGTCACCAGCCGAAAAATGCTGGAAAATGAAGCGCAGATGCTGTCAGAAAAACTGGGGTCGGTGCTGGAATCGATACCGGATGGGTTTTTTGTATTGGATCGGAACATGCGGTTTATCTGGATCAATGAGATAGCGGAGTTGCTCTTTGGGATGGATCGTCAGTTTTTATTGGGAGAAGATTTAAAGAATTTGGTAAAAGAAGGTGAGGGTGTCCGGGAAGAGTGTGTGGATCTGGTGCGGATGGTACAAGAGGTGTTGAGAGAAGGGGGGACGAAATTAAATGAATCGTATGACAGGGAATTAAAAAAATGGTTTGAGTATCATATTTTTCCTGTTGCGCATGGGGTGCTGGTATATTGTCGGGATATTTCGGGGAGGAAGCTGGCGGAACAGGAAATTCAGGCATCGAATGAACGGTTTATGCATTTGGTAAATGCGACCAGCGATGTGATTTGGGATTGGGATGTGACGAGAGATTTGTTACAATGGGATGATGCGATTGAGTCCGTGCTGGGCTGGGAACTGGAAGGGCATGTCTCGAGTATAGACTGGTGGGGTGCGCAGATTCATCCGGAGGATCGGGAGCGAGTGGTGGAGGGGTTTCAGAATAGCCTGCAGAACAGAGACAAAGTTTGGAGTGCCTATTATCGTCTGCGGCGAGGGGATGGAAGTTATGCTTATGTGCTGGATCGGGGGAGAGTCATTTTGGATGAAGAAAAGCGTGTCGTGAGGATGGTTGGAGGGATATCGGATTTGACTGGAGAGTACGAAAACGAGCAGAAAATACGGGAACAGGCGGAACTGATTGAGAAAGCGACTAACGCGATTGTGGTGATGGATGCGGGCTGGAGAATTACGTATTGGAATAAAGCATCTGAACATTTATTTGGGTTTAAATCGGAGGAAATGATAGGGCAGGAGTTTGTGACATCAGGGGATGAGAAAGAGGACGACCTGCGAATGAAGGTGTTGGAGGACGGGGAGTGGGATGGAGAGAGAAAATATTTGTGTAAGGGAGGTGAGCAGGTGTGTGTAGAAAGTCGCTGGACGGTGCTAAAGGATGAGCGTGGGCGAGTGAAATCGATTTTGGTGATCCAAAATGATATTACGCAGAAAAAGATGCTGGAGATGCATGTCATGCGTTCGCAGCGGATGGAAAGCATCGGGACGCTGGCGGGTGGGATCGCGCATGATTTGAATAATGTGTTGTCGCCGATATGGATGTCGGTGGAACTTCTCATGAAAGAAAACCATAGTGAGGAGGAAACGCATATTCTGGAAGTGATTCGTGTGGCGGCGCAGCGGGGTGCGGATTTGGTGAGGCAGGTACTGACATTCGCACGTGGAGTGGATGGAGAGTTGTGTGCATTGAGGACACAGGAC
>CAKUMP010000079.1 GCA_934667795.1 uncultured Chthoniobacterales bacterium
CTGTGTCAAAAATTCAGATTTTTTTGATCTAGAAGAAGCACTTTTTTTTATTTCCATTATACTTGACCCAAAATTTCCAAATGATGCCAGCCGGGAGAAACTGGAGCGCTGGGGGAAGGAACTACAAGAGGCACTGAAAGAGAAAGTTTCCGATATTGAAAAGATCGAAACGATGGCAGCATTCATCAGCCAGGATCTCAAGTTCCGTGCGAATACCAATCATTATTACCACCCCCATAATAGTTTTCTCCCTCGTGTGATTGAAAACCGGATGGGCATTCCTCTTACACTCACTCTGATCTACATGCTTCTTGGAAAACGTGCTGGCGTAGAAATCGGAGGAGTCAATCTGCCGGGACATTTTATCGGACGTCTGGGAAATGTGTTTTTCGACCCCTTTCATGGCGGCAGGATTATTGATGTCTCTGACTGCGAAGCGATTCTTGCACGACAGGGGATTGTTTTCGACCCCGCTCATCTTGCTCCCGCAAATCCCCGCATGATCGTCTTGCGAACTTTAACAAATCTAAGAAATATTTTTACTTCTCGCGGCAATATCCAGCAACAAGACCTCGTGGAAAGCTGGATGGATTTAATGGCGCAAAATTACATTCCCCCAACAACAGACGAATTATGATTGTTCATGTACTCAATACCGGGACCGAACTTCTGCTTGGAAATGTCCTGAATTCGCATGTGGCGTGGATCGGGCAACAATTATTTCCGCTGGGGCTTCGCATCGCGCGCCAGATTTGTGTTCCGGACGGGGAAGACATCCGCACGGCTCTGGAAGATTCCATTCCTGTTGCCGATCTCATCCTGGTGACTGGCGGGCTGGGTCCGACGACAGATGATCTGACGCGAGAAATTACTGCTCAGCTTCTTGGACTTCCATTGGAGACCGATGCTACGGTTCTTGAAACTATTAAAGAACGTTTTGCGCGTCGCGGGTATCAGATGAGTGAACGTATTGCCCGACAAGCTCAGGTTCCGTTGGGAGCAACGGTTCTACCAAATGTCAACGGGACTGCTCCCGGGCTGTTTTTCCCTCCTGTCACGAACCGCCATCCTCATATTTTTCTGCTCCCTGGCCCCCCTCGTGAACTCAAACCGATGTTTCTCGACTATGTCCTCCCGCGATTAAAAAAATTTCTTCCACAAAATCCTCCCTATTGTGCAAACTTTTATCTTACCGGAATTGGCGAATCGAATGTGGAAGCTCTGGTCACACCCATTCTTGAAAAAAATTTCCCGAATTCATCAGATCCTTTTGATTCAGAAAACCTCGAAGTCGGATATTGTGCGCGTCCGGGCGAAGTCGATTTCCGGTTAATTGGGCCTAAAGAAAAAGTGGAACGCGCTATTGAACAGATCGCGCCCTTGTTGCAGGAATTTTGTTTTTCTGAAACAAATCCACGTCTTGAAGACAACATCATTCAATCCTGCGTACAAAAACAAAAAACGATTGCCGTCGCTGAGTCCTGTACGGGCGGATACGTTGCAAATCGTCTGACCAATGTACGCGGTGCGGCTACTGTCTTTCGGGCCGGGTATGTCACATATACCAACGACATCAAAACGGATACCCTTGGAGTTCCAGCTTCTCTTCTGGATTTCCCCGGAGCAGTCAGCGCCGAAGTTGCACAAGCGATGGCAGAAGGCGCTCTGAAAAGATCCGGTGCTGATTTTGCCGTTTCCACCACCGGAATTGCAGGCCCGGACGGTGGCACGCCCGATAAACCCGTCGGCACGATCTTTATCGCACTCGCACAGAAAAATATTCCCACACAGGTGCATCGGCATCAATTCCTGCACGACCGCGAAACCTTTAAACACATGGCTTCTCAGTCCGCACTGAATTACCTCCGCATCGCTATTAATTTAGGAGAGCAGTGACATGTCGCCCAGGTCCATAGTGCCGACGAGACGTCAGCGTTCCCAGGGGTGACATGTCAGAGACCTTTCCCACCGCACGGGAAGAATTTGGAGTGCGGGGCTCTGCACCGCTTTGGTTCGAACAACGTGTGCGTTTCGCCATGCGAAGGTGATTCGTACCTCCCATTCGCGATGATCCAAAGCGGCGGAAACCGCCGCACTTCAGATTTTATGCTTCTGCTAAAAATTTCTCCAGGTTTTCTGCTGTGCCCAGCGAATGCACTTCTACTTCTTGAAGCGTTTTTCCAAGCAAACCGGCAAGGACATTTCCTGTTCCTAACTCCAGGAACTGGTTGCAATGATAATCGGAAGCCATTTTTTCCATGCATTCAGTCCAACGGACAGTCCCCGTCACCTGATCTACCAGTGATTTACGGATTTGGCCTTCTTCTGAAACCGGAATGGCATCCACATTACACAAAACAGGATAAGCAGGTTGTTGCAAGGACACCAATTGAAGTGCTTCCTGTAAACGCAGCGCAGCGGAATCCATCAAACGGGAATGATAAGCACCGGCAACTTTTAATTCAATTGCACGACGCACTCCCTTTTCTTTAGCCAGACCTGCTACCAAAGCAATTTTCGCGCGCTCACCAGAAAGTACGACCTGGCCGGGGCAATTTAAATTGGCCACATCCACATCTGCTTCTGCAGCCAGATCTCTTGCCACAAACTCATCTGCGCCGATCAACGCTATCATCGAACCATCATTTTCCTCGCATGCGTTTTCCATATAGGCGCCTCGTTTTTCTACCAGTTTCACCCCCTCTTCCCAGGAAAATGTCCCTCCTGCCGCATGCGCAGTAAATTCTCCCAGAGACAATCCGGCAGCCACCGCAAATTGAAAATCCGGAAGTTGCTTACGTAAAACTTCCAGAATAGCGATCCCGTGCAAAAAGAGTGCAGGCTGACAATTCGAAGTTCTGGTTAACTCCTCTTCCGGCCCCTGCCACATAATTTCCGTCAGGCTGCGTCCTAAAATTTCATCCCCTTTTTCAAAAACTTCCCTTGCTTCCGCCCAGCGCTCCGCCAAATCTTTTCCCATTCCAATAGCCTGGGCACCCTGCCCCGAAAACATTAATCCCGTAATTTTCTTCATCTCCTTATTTTAGCGGATATTAACTTCCACTGCCTAGCATAATCCATTCACAGAAAGCATATTCCTGTCGATTTTTCCATGAAGTTTACCGTTACTCTCGTTTAAGCCGTGCGGTTACTGCCGCTCCTGTAAAAATCACCCAGCATCCGGCAACCACTAACATTCCGGGCAAAGAACGATTTTTTCCAACCCCTTTCATGAAAAACTCCGATCGCTCCGGTCCTTCTCCCAGGTTCAATAAGTCCGATGAGACTTGTCCAAATCGAGAAACCCGGAACACCCTTCTTGCGCTATCCATATAAATTGCAGAAATTCCATTTTCCGCACAGCGCGCAGCGAGTTGCGCAACACAATACCGAAGCCCATCTGCAGTCAATGCCCAGGGTTCTGTATTCCATAAAATGATTAATGCCCCATGTTCTGCCAATATTTGTCTCACACGCCCGGGATCCGTTAAATCTGACGGTGTCAATACCACCATGGGAGTTTTCGCTAAAGCGGGAGAACTTTTTTCGCTCTTCGCCCCGGAGTTCCGGAAAATTTTATTAAGCGCAGAGGGAGCAGAGCCCTGTAACAAAGGATGCAGTTGCTGTCCTTCCGGCCAATAAATAGTTCCGATCTCTCCCTCATTTTTTGTCATATCCAGACTGATCACCGGCTGCCCACCAAATCCTGAAGCCAATTGAATCTCATCTAAATCCAGATCACCAGCATGAGCATAAATGATCAAATCAAATTCCGGTTCCCATAAAAACATTTCTTTCCGGACCTGGCGATCCGTTTCAAAAGTAATACCAATATGATATTCCCGTCCTTGTGCAATCTTCTTGCTGAACAGGTCAAGAGCAAACCCGCCCCCCACGGACATGATCAGCGCAATCATCACGGCCATCCCGAAGTGGCGTTTGGCATGTTTTCTTTCTTCATGCAATTTTGCGATCCATTCCGCCCAAAACCCATTCACAAGCCAAATACCAAATGCTAATATCGGAAATCCACCGAACCGTGCCCACACCAGCAGGGAGTCATTCCCTACAACCCCTAACATGGGGATAAATGAAGCCATCACGGACACGCTTGATCCCACCGCCGTAAACAGCGCTGCCTGCACAATCACCCCCACGATACCGCGCCAGCGCTGACGCGGGAAATGCCGGATCAATCCTGCAATGCCATACGGAACAGCCAACAATCCCGCACACCAAAGATACGTGAAAATGTCTCCCCCGTCTGCGACGGTCCATCTCAAGGCACCAAGATAATAAAGCAGTGCCCATGCATAAATTAATATTCCACTCCACAAAACCCCTGCCTTACGCACAGACAAAATCAGGGGAGCCAGTGAAAACCATAATAAAACAGATACTGGTTCCGGTGGTGTTGCAATCACCGTCAACACCACGGAGCCAATCAACATCAATAACCTGGCAGGCCAAAATATACGCCCTGTTGGTACCCCCGCCCCTCTGGAATGTATTTTTCTTTTTTGCACGCCTCTCTATATCCTCTGATTTTTTGTAAAAGGTCAAGTGAGGAGTACCAACGTCCCGTTGGATCATTTACGCGCTACCGCGCCCATGACATTTTACGCATCATTTCCTGTCCCCGGCGGCAAACGTAGAAATTAAATCCAGAATGTGCCTTCCTGTGCGATTTCTCCGCGGCGGCGGAGGAACCTGGCGGGGACGCCTGCATAAATACCGAGGGGTTCGGTATCTCGAGTCACCACGGCATTTGCTCCGATTACACACCCTTTCGCAAGGGTTGTATTGGCGCAAATCGTCGCATTGGCAGCAATCCACACATCTTCTTCCAAAGTAATCGGACCGGCTTTTTCTCCCGTCAGTGCCATAGGACGATCCACGATTTCATCATGATGTCCAACTGTAGCGAGCACGACATGCGCTGCGATATTGCAGTATCTGCCAATTTTTAGTCCACCCCATCCATATAAAATTCCATAGGGAGCAAAATGACTTTTCTCGCCGATTTCAATAAAACTGCTTTCCCAGTTTCCCATGCCCATATACACCCCCGTATAAAACTCCACCCCCTCGCCAATCCATACGCGTCCGGGAGAACCGTGGAAATAACAACGCGGACGAATCTTCACCCCGTCACCAAGGCGAAACTCGCCCGGCTTTCCTTCGATTATCACCCCACTCCCAATCAGAACATCGTTTCCGATATCCATCACCTCAGGATGCTCAATCACCACATCCTCCGCAATCTGCACATTTTTCCCGCAGGAACGAAAACGTGCTTTCAACTCATCCTGTTTTGAAGTCATATTCGCCCCCTTGCGTTGATTTCTGATATTTTATTGCACCGGGACCCAGCGTCGTTCTTCTGAACTTTTTACAATGGCATCCAGAATCCGCTGGTTTTCCACCCCATCTCGGAACGTCGGCTGCACGGATTTTCCATCTACGACCGCATGCACAAAATCTGCAAATGCATTCACAAAAGTATGTTCATATCCAATAATATGTCCTGGTGGCCACCATGCTTCCAGATACGGATGCATTCCTTCTGTGACTAAAATGTCCCGGAACCCACGCACATCTTCTCCATCCTTTGTGCTGTAAAATTTCAACCGGTTCATATCCTCGAAATCAAATACCAGCGAACCTTCGCTTCCATTAATCTCCAGTGAAATATGGTTTTTCCGCCCCAGAGCAAACCTGGTAGCTTCCATACTTGCCAGCGCTCCGTTGGTAAATCTTCCGGTCCAACTGACCGCATCCTCGACCGTCACCTCACCCATCACCTTCCCGCCTTCTGCAGTCAGTCCCTTCCCGGTCGCTTCCAACACCGGGCGCTGCTTGATAAAGGTTTCCATGTGACCGCTTACCTCCTCTAATTCTCCAACCAGATATCTTCCCAAATCCACAATGTGGGATCCAATACATCCTAATGTCCCCAACCCGGCCACTTCTGATTTTAGCCGCCAGACCAAAGGAAATTCCGGATCTGCGATCCAGTCCTGCGCATACCGGGCGCGATAATGATAAATCCGATCCCCCAGATCCCCACGCTCAATCATTTTTCGAGCAAACGCAATTGCGGGAATCCTTCGGTAATTATGGCACACCATATGTACCACACCGGCTTTTTCCACCGCAGCCAGCATCTGCTCACATTCTTTTAAATCCATCCCCAGAGGCTTCTCACATAAAATGGCTTTCCCTGCCTCTGCTGCCGCAATCGCAATTTCCGCATGACTGTTAGTCGGGGTCCCGATATCAATAATATCAATTTCCGGATCTTCCACCACGTCCCGCCAGTCCGTCACCGCTTTCTCCCATCCATACTTCGCACGCGCTTCTTCCAAAGGTCCTGGCGTCCGACCACATATCGTCGCTAACTCCAATTCCGCCGGTAAATCAAAAAAAAATCCTGCCTGACGCCAGGCGTTACTATGCGCCTTCCCCATAAAATTATACCCGATCATTCCAATCCGTAGCTTTTTCTTTGCGGCCATAATACTTCCTTTCAAATTTGCCATTTACTGGATTACCCAGCCTGATAGGAACTCAACACGCGATTTTCCACATCGCGGAACGACATATCGGCTTCGTAAATTTTCTTCATGCACTCGATATAGTCTTCTTTTTTCCCCATCTGCTCGTACACGATGCCCAGGTTATACAGCAGTTCCTTTTTCGTCCCATCCATTCCAGTCAGATCATTTGCAGCTTCTTTAAATTGATTTGCCGCCAGATCCAGCATTCCCAGACGCATCATACATTGGCCCAGCAAATTACTGGCTTTAATCCGCGCATTGGGACTTTGCCGGGCTTTTTGTAATTCCGGCATCGCTTCCTTGTACATTTCACACTGATAATACAAATCTCCTAATTCATAGCGTAACTGTAAATCGGTCGGGTTTCGTTCCACCTGGCTTTTTGCTTCCTCCAGAGCAAAACTCCAGCGTTCCGCTTTTTTCTCGTCGTACTCTTTTTGTACGCCGGCATATTCTTCGCTTTCCTTATGCACCTCATTCTCATCCATCCAGGTTTTCAGTTCCGCTAACCGCTGATCCAGGAACTGCACCTGCATGGAAGATGCTTTGCGGGAAAAATTCGAATCCGTCCCACCCGATAACTCTCCGGCGTACCGGTACCAGGTTGCCGCATTTTCAAAGTCTTCCAGCTGCTCGTAAATATCCGCAATCTTTTTTACCACATTCAGATTGTTGTTATCTTCTTCAAACTTCGCCCCATATTCTCCCAGCTCTTTTAACAACATATCCCGCCCACGGACCACACGGCTCTTCTGCTCCATGTCCTCTGCCGCCTCTTTGTCCTTCATCAGGTCCCGATAACTTTTCTCCTCCTGATCCCAGCCCCCTTCACTCATCGATGCCTGCGCACTTGCATCCTTACTGCCTTTCACCGCATCCATATCATTCGGATTGATTTGCAAAATCCGATTAAAAGTATCCAATGCCTTCTTCGGCAGCCCAAAGCTGTAATAATGCCGCGCGAGTTCGTGCAGAAGTTTCGTATCTTCCGGATTTGCTTCCACCATCGTTTCCAAAGCAAATGCCGCGATCTGCGGTTTATCTGCAGCCAATGCTGCCTCTTTCAACATGCGATTCCCGGCAGCCCCCATTGGATCCGTTTCCAGAATTTTTTCTGCCGCCACCAGTGCCCCTAACGGGTCTTTCTTGATCAAACTCCCACCTTTTAGCCCACCCAAAGACGGCGAAATCCCACCAAATAAACTTTTCTTCCCCTTCGTATTCCCGATCGCCGCTTTCCGTAACAGCTTACGTCCATCCAGAAAATCCGGCTCTTCCTTTAATACACTCTGTAACAGCGTAATGGTATATCCGTAATTCTTCATTTCCATCGCACTCACCCCTTTTAACCACAGCTTACGAGCGTTCTCTGATAAATCTTTTTCTGTTTTAATAGCCATAACTTCTTAGTTTCTTAAATTCTTCCAAATTATTCAAAATTTACAACCCCACTGTCCACTGTCCACTGTCTCCCTTACCCCCCAGGCACAACGTCTTTTTTCGGCTCTGGCGTCACTGCTTCCAATATACTCTGGTACTCTGTAGAAAATCCTTCCACAAATCCACTCGTCCCATGCTCAAATAATACCAGCCATGCATAGGTCGAGAGCAAAAATATTGCTATCCAAAAAAGATTTCGAATTAATCCCATTCCTCTAATATGTCTGCCGATTCATTTCTGGTCAATTCCAGAATAGGAAAAAAAATGTACTTTCAGGTTGACGTCTCACCGTCTTGCGCTTAACTTATACGCACTCTTATCGAGAGTGGCTGAGGGACAGGCCCGAAGATGCCACGGCAACCGCTTGAAAAAGGAATACTTTTTTCAGGGTACCAGGTGCCAAATCCTGCCAAGATGTTTGAGAATTTCAAATATATTGGAAAAGATGAGAGAGGGCGCTTTCTGAAATAAAGCTTCTTCACTCATCCGGGCAGGATAGTGGCAAATCTCTCGATGCGGAGATATTATCATGGAAGCTAAAACTTATTTCTCCAATTTAAAATGCCGGGAATGTGGTCGTCTTTATCCAAAAGAAGCGATTCATATTTGTGAATTCGATTTTGGTCCACTGGAGGCCGCATACGATTACGAGGCAATCACGAAAGACATCAGCCGCGAATTATTCGCCAACCGTCCACAATCAATGTGGAAATATCGCGAATTGTTACCCATCGATGGAGAACCTACGGTAGGGACAAAAGTGGGCTTCACGCCATTGATCAAAGCAGATCGTCTGGCAAAGGCGCTGGGGATCAAGGAACTGTATATTAAAAATGATACGGTAAACTACCCTACTCTTTCTTTTAAAGACCGAGTGGTTTCTGTCGCACTCAGCCGTGCACGGGAGCTCGGGTTTAAAATTGTGGCCTGTGCTTCCACCGGAAACCTTGCAAATTCCGTGGCAGCAAATGCGGCATCCGCCGGGCTTAAAAGTTATGTTCTGATTCCGGCCGATCTGGAACAAGGGAAAGTCCTCGGCTCGCTGGTCTATGGAACCCAGGTGATCGGAATCCATGGTGCTTACGACCAGGTCAACCGCCTTTGTTCTGAAATTGCCGGTAAACACGGATGGGGCTTTGTGAACGTTAATCTCCGTCCTTATTATGCGGAAGGTTCCAAATCCATGGGCTTCGAAATTGCAGAACAATTAGGCTGGAAACTCCCTCGCCATACCGTCGTCCCAATGGCTTCAGGATCCCTCCTGACCAAAATCCATAAAGCGTATAAGGAATTTATCCTGACAGGGATTCTGGACGAACAGCCATTTTCTGTCCATGGTGCTCAGGCTACCGGTTGCTCCCCTATTTCGGAAGCAAAGAAAAAAGGCGTGGATATCATCAAACCCGTTCCTAAACCCAATACGATCGCAAAATCACTTGCGATTGGAACACCTGCAGATGGGTATTATGC
>CAKUMP010000080.1 GCA_934667795.1 uncultured Chthoniobacterales bacterium
CTTTTTAATCATCAGACTTTACTGGACGGAGAAGTTCTTGTCGAATACAGGCATAAAAATGATATGCGAAACAGGCTTCGTCTTCGAGTCCTTGATCAGCCAAAACAAGAGATGTTTATGGCTGACGCGCGGGTTTCTCCATTAAACAACCCTGACATATTGAAGTTCCTGATCGCACGCCGCACACACGGTTCCTCGGGGACAATGGAATCTTTATTCACAACGGTGATGGAACCTTACAGGGTGCACCCGTTCATTAAAACGGTCCAACGTATGTCCATCGAAACCGCAACCGCAGTTGCCGTTACAAAAGAAAATGGAGACAACGATCTGGTGATTTACGACGCTGTAAGTACATCACAGAAGAAATTTTCGTTTTCCGGACATCAGGTTGAAAGCGATGCGAAAGTGATCGTGTTGACATTCTCTGAACAGGCAGAACTGAAGCGTGTATTTTTTGTCGGTGGAAGCCATGTCAAGGTCGGGGACAGGCTGTTTTCCCCTACCCCGGAACTAAGCGGAAAGGTTGCTAAAGTGGATGTTATAAATTCAACTGTATGGATCCCTGTTCATGAACTTGATATTGATCCGGCCTCGCTTGCGGGACGTGTGATCAGGTTTACCCGAGCCAAAGGCGCAGTGGCAAATACCATTGTAAAAGCAGAACGCGATGGAGATACCTTCAAGTGCCAGCTCAAAGAGGATCTGTTGATCGGATTGATACCTGTTGAAAGCCGCAGTGGCAAAAACATATCCACAGACGCACGAATGCCTTTTTCCCAGACTTATCCCGGTGCGACTGTTTATCAAATAGACGGGAAGAATATCGGCAAGGTTGCTTCTGTGGGGAAAAATTCCATTCTGGTCGAAAATGAAATCCTGCCCAATGATGTGGAGCCAGGAAAAGACATCTGGATTGGGAGCATCGGCTCCGAAGACAAATTTGAGATAATGTCCATGTATGAATGGAATAAAGGATGATGAGTATGGGTATGATCATCGACATTCACACTCATCCAGTCAAATATCGGCCAGCGGGTGAATCACTTACCCCCGAAGAGTCTGTAGAACACGCCGTCAGTATGATGGATCGCGCTGGGATTTCAATGTGTGGTTTACTGGGGTATGACGTGTTCCGCCATCAAAGAATTGAGTCTGTCAGGGCGGTCAATATATTTACCGAGTCCATGGTGCGTCTGGCACCAAAGAAGTTCTTCGGTCTTTGCTTTGTCAATCCACTGCTTCCGAAGGTTGAATTGGAAGACGAACTTGAACGCTGTCTCTCCATGGGGATATTTTTGGGAATCAAACTGGAGTGTGATGTAAACTGTCTTGACCCGTCTTTTGAAATGATCATGGAAAAAGCCGAAAATTATAATGTCCCGATTCTTCAACATTCATGGCATATCGATCCCCGAACATCTTCTGCGGATGACAATCATATTTCCACACCCGGGGATATCTCCGAACTGGCTCGAAGGTATCCGGGAGTAAATATTATAATGGCCCATATGGAAGGCGTGGGATTGCGCGGGATTCTGGACGTGGCACAGAATGAAAATGTTTATATTGATACTTCCGGTTCGCAGCCCTTCAGCGGAACATTGGAATTCGCTCTGCGGGAAGTCGGGAGTGAACGCATACTTTTCGGTTCTGACTTCTTCTATAGAAGTTACGCTGCCCAATTAGGACGAATCCTTGGAACAAAAATGCCAGCGCCTGACAGAAACAGAATATTGGCAGATAATGCGATCGGGGTTTTTAATTTAAATCTCCAGAAGGGTGAGTCATGAGCGATATCATTGATGTAAACGCATCTTTCGGATTCTGGCCATTTCAGAAGTTTTCATTGCGAACGCTTGATGAAATGGATGAAGCCTATGCGAGAGAGAGAATTGAAACTGTATGGATTTCTGCCAATGAAGCCATATTACTGCCGGAAAACGAAGAGCCTGAGCTAAGCTTGTTTTCGGAGATAAACCGCTTCTCCCGATTTAAAGCGGTAAAAACGATCGATCCTTCTTTGCGCAACTGGAGAGTCAAAAGCATTCAGACAATAAAGGAATACGACATCAAGGCGATCAAGATATTTCCAAACTATCACCATTACGATCTGGATTCAGCCCCGGCGGTTGATCTTTATCGGTTTGCAGCCGACTGCGGATTGCCGGTTCTGGTTCAGATGCGGGTAAACGATGAACGGAATCAGCCATTTTGCTGCAAGGTGCCCGGAGTTTCTGTATCGAAGCTGGCTGAGGTCAGTAAAAAACATCCGGATGTCACATTCATTGCTCTGTCCGCCTATTTCTATTTTGCGGATATCGCGAAATTGGTTCAGGGAGGAAGCAATCTGTTGTTTGATATTGCCTATATGGATTTTGATAACACGCTGGATCGTTTGGTGGAATGTGCACCATTGGAACGAATTGTGTTCGGTTCGGCCTCCCCTTTCCTCCATTTGAAATCTGCTTCATTGAAGCTTGAACACTGCAATCTCAACCCATTATCCAGGCAGGCCATTGCATCAGAAAACCTGAAGCAGGCATTAGATCGCAACAACAGAAAAAAATAATAATTTTAACTTATGAAAACAGCGCATAATAGACGTTGTGGAAATGAGAAGTTGCAGTTTCTATCGGAAGTGGTTGAGCAGGAAAGCCTGTTTTACTGGAATGGTCCTCAGATAAAATTGTTCGTCGAAAAGTTTCCCTTCCTGCTCTCTTACCACGATTAAACCTGGCATGTCAGAAATTTTTTCCATCACACGGGAAGAATTTGGAGTGCGGGGCTCTGCACCGCTTTGGTTCGAATGACGTGTGCGTTTCGCCATACAATGGTTGTTTGTACCTCCCATTCGCTATGATCCAAAGCGGCGGAAACCACCTCCCGGCAAAAAGTCTGCCGACGGGGACGTCGGCGCTCCCAGTGCTATCCCATTCGGAAAATAAGGGACAGCGCCAAAATTTATTTCTATTTTTCCTATTAAAATATACACTTCTATATATATCTATATAATTTTCTTGACAGACAGAACCTTAAATAAAAATATCGTTTCATGAAAACACCTCCCTCAAAGACGACACGGGCAATGAAACGAAGAATCACGATCATCATTGGAATACTTCTGGGGACATTCGGAAATGGGGAGGTAAATGGGGCCAGCTATACTTGGTCAGGAGGAAGTGCAACTCAAGCAGGTTGGATACAAGGAGACAATTGGATCGGTGGCAGTATTGCGTTTGGAACAGATACAGAACTGATCTGGCACTCAGAAGACGCAAACCGATTAACTTCAAGTACGAATGCGCTTCAGGCTAATCAAACGATACGCGCACTTACATTCAACGCAAACGCACAAGGGAATATTTCACTCCGCCTGACAAACGGAAGTGGTGCGACACAAGCCAGAACACTTTCCTTTGAGTCCATTTCAGGCTCCGCCACATTAACGATCCATGAAAATGCGAACGCAAATATCACCCTTGGCGTCGCAGGTCCTGCTGCCGACCCCGCTGCCGTACAAATTGCTTTGGTCTCCGACCTGAACGTCACGCATTCAGGCAGTGGAACTCTTACACTCAATCGCGGAATCGGTGGTTCAGGCGCATTAACTAAAAACGGAACAGGTCTCATGGTGTTAAGCGGCACTAATACCTATACTGGAAATACAACCATCAACGCAGGAACTCTCGCCGCACATTCTTCAACTGCTTTCGGCACAGGTGCTGTTCACGTTCAAGGAAATGGGATTGTTTCTATTGCTTCCGACAATACCCTTGCAGGCACTTCTTCGACTCTCGGACTGGGAGGAACCTGGCAGCGTCATGTGGATCTCGGCAACAGCTATTCTACTGGAACTACCGGCACTATTTCCAGCGATTTGCCTTCTGGAATTGCCACGACTATCCATATTGCTGCTGCTACTCAGGCGACCAATGATGACACCCTGACCATTCAATTTACCACAACTCCTGACGCACCTCCTGTAAACGACAACATCAGAAAATCAGATGTAGCCCATTTAAGCATGGAAGAAGATTCCCCCATTTTTGTTCTGGAACTAGGATTAACTTCTTCTCTGAATTCCCAGGATTCTTTAGGCTGGCTAAATAGTGAAAATGTCTGGGTTCATGCAATTGATGGTAATTCCGAAATGGGAGCAAATGCAATTTTGGGATTCATGGGTTCATTCACAAATTCCGGGGCATCCGCTTCCAGCGAGTATTTGGGTTCATGGGGAATCGATTTAAGCAATAACCAGGTATGGGCCATTCTGGATCATACCAGTGAGTTCGCAATCGTTTCCATTCCCGAACCATCCAGTTTTCTTTTAGGGGCATTAAGTCTGGGACTTCTTTACTTTCGTAGAAAAAAATCACATTTGTTGATTTATTTTCAACGTTGATATATTGTCAACATTGCTTTTTAAGCACAACCTCTCTCTGGTTTCCATTTCATGCACAGAAAACCAAAATATCAGCAGGTAGCCGAGAAACTGTTAAAAAACTGGCAGGAAAACCCAGCCTCTTTTGATTACACACAACAGGAACTTGCGAAACAGTATGGCGTCCATGTGCTCACTTTGCGGCATGCTTTGCAATGGCTGCAAACACAAGAAAAGCTGACGCCAGATCGGTCTTTCTCCAACCCAAAAAATTTACTTTCAAAAAAACAACCCACCTCTTCGGCAAAAAGAAAACCTTCTTTTCTAATCGGCTTTCCACTCTGGATTCGTTCCCTTACGGAATTAGATGTGACACACATGAGTGCCCGCCTGGATCTGGCTAGAAAAATTCATCAGGAATTATTGCTCAAAGGCTATAGTTTAGATATTCAATGCGTCGGGAATTCACATACCCCAAATCTTCCTTTAATTCACAAATTATGTGAACAATGGGATGGAATTATTCTCGAACCTATGGAAAGCGAAAGTACGCTTTCGCCCGACCATCCATTAATAAAAATGAAAGACAGAATGTTCACGATTGGTCACCTGCAATCTGTTCAGTATAATTCGATAAGCTATGATCTTTATACGGGCGGACAAATTGCACTTCATCATTTGGTACAAGCAGGATGTCGAAATATCCTTTATACGGGAAGAAATGACGAAGACTCCTCCCATCAATTCTTAAGGCTCGCTGCTGCAGAAACTGCCGTGGCCCAGTATCCTGGCGTCAAACTCCATTGCGCAGAAGGCGGATTTTTTTCCGAACAGGTTTTTAGTGGGGTAAAACGTTTTTTTCTGGAACAAGGAAAATGCGACGGAATCCTCGCCGCTTCCGGCTACGCTTATAGTGGGGCAATGCATGCCCTAATAGATTTAGGTCTCCGTTGTCCACAGGATGTTCAAATCGTTTCTCTGGGGCGCCCAGCATTAGCAACTTATCTGGTACCTCGCCCCACCTATCTTACCTCTGAACCCGGACACATGACCCGGACAATTACACAGATGCTTCTGGAAAGAATCAGGACGCCAGGTAAAAATCTTGCATCTATGCTCATTCCCCTAAAACTCGTTCAAGGGGATACAACTTCTCTCGCGTACTCGCCTGCATCTTCTCATGAGCACGCAACACCTGTATGTGCTCCTTATACCATCCCCCACGTTACTCCACATTAAGTATTTTTTACGAGGTAATTGCTAAATCTTCAAATGTGGTTAAAATAGAAGTACGTGAATAATATATCAAGGGACACTTCTCAAAAAACTCCTGTGGTCGTAATTATCGGCGGTGGATTTGGTGGACTGGCAGCCGCACGAGGCCTGGAAAAAGAAAATGTAAAGGTCATACTGATCGATCGCACGAACCATCATTTGTTTCAGCCTTTGCTCTATCAGGTTGCGACGGCAGGGCTATCACCAGCCGATATTGCACAACCCATTCGCGGTATTTTAAGAAAACAAAAAAACACAACAGTCCTTTTAGACGAGGTTATCGAAATTCGCCCGGAACAACAGGAGCTACAAACGCACGACCATCTGGTTCAATACGACTACCTCATCGTTGCAGCAGGTGCCAGGCACCATTATTTTGGTAATAATGAATGGGAAATCCACGCTCCCGGTCTCAAAACTCTGGCAGATGCTATCGAATTAAGACGCCGGATCCTCCTTTCTTTTGAAATTGCAGAAAAAGCAACGACAGATGCTGAACGTAAGCAGGCAATGACATTTGTGGTGGTCGGTGGCGGACCAACAGGAGTAGAAATGGCGGGGGCTATTTCTGAACTCGCTCGTCATACGCTTCGCAGAGATTTTCGACAAATGAATCCGGAGGAAAGCCGTGTTATTCTCGTGGAAGCCGCCCCTAGAATTCTTCTCGGTTTTTCCGAAGATCTTTCTCAAAGCGCCGAACGCCAGTTAAACGCACTCGGTGTCGAAATCCAGACAGGAAAAGCCATTACGCATATTTCTCCCGGAATGGTAGAAATGGGAGAGGAAAAAATCGCTGCACGAACGGTTGTATGGGCTGCAGGCAACAAGGCTTCTCCTCTCGCTTCCATGTTAGGTGCAGAAACAGACCGTCAGGGACGAGTACAAGTAAACCCCGATCTCACCATTCCCGGGCGCCCCGAAATCCAGGCCATTGGGGACATGATCACAACAACCTATGCCGATCAAAAACCAGTCCCAGGAGTTAGCCCCGCCGCCATCCAGGCAGGCACTCATGCCGCTAAAAATATTATCCGCCAAATCCAGGGAAAATCTCCACTCCCATGGCATTATTTCGACAAAGGAAGTATGGCAACTCTCGGACGTCATGCTGCGGTCGCTCAAATCGGAAAATTGAAACTTAAAGGGTATCCCGCATGGCTCGCATGGGTTTTTGTTCACCTGATTTTCTTAATAGGCTTCCGTAACCGTCTTGCAGTCTTCTTCCAATGGGCCTGGGCCTATTTCACTTATTCTAAAGGTGCCCGTCTCATTTCTCAAATCACCGATCAACGCGCCTATTTATCTCCCGATACTTCCATCACAGATAAAGCTTCAGAACAAAAATAGCAGAAATCATATCTCTCTTTCCTCAATCCTCGCTACCCTCACACACGATGCACGCTCAATTAACTTCCCCGGCATCCTGACAAGTCTGGCAGGACAATCTCCCCTTTCAATTCTGTCCAGAATTAAGCGCATCGCTTCTTGTGCCAGCGCATCGAAATCCTGGCGATAAGTCGTCAACGAAATCGGTACCTCACTGGCTTCTTTTGTATCATTAAAGCCAAATAAGCTCATCTCGTCCGGAACTTTTAGCCCTTGCTCCTCAAGCGCTTTCCATAATGCTGGCATATATACATCGTAGCTTAAAATCGCAGTAGGGCGTGGAGTCCCGGATAGTATTCGAGATACAAATTCACGTGCGGCTTCCCAGTGTTCATTCATCCCAAAATGAATGGGCTTCAATATCGAATCAGGTAACGAAAGGCCATGTTTTTTGACGAACGAATAATATTGCTGCCAAAAACAAATATCTTCCCAACTCCCATGCATTTCAGAAATACGAAAACTCGCAATACAACGATGCCCAAGTTCGTATAAATATTCCAGGGTTTCCTGGGTCGCGGCATGCATGTCGGTCGTCACAGTATCTACATGTGCTGAAGCACTAACCCTGTTAAACAAAACAACTGGTATCTCCTGGGCAGTTTGTACCATTAAGTCTGTCGAATAATTTTCTGCAATAATCGCCTGCACGCGTCGCTCAACTACACAACGTAGCTTTCCTTCCGAGTTGATATCCTGATCCACTCCTATCATCAAAGGGTAAAAACCCGCTTCCGAAATCGCACGCTGAATCGCAACAAAATGCCGCCCATAAAAATCATTCCCTTGATGAATCTGCTTTAAAAGATAGTCCGATATAAGAAATCCCACATTCTGCAACCCGGATTTACTCTTTTTCCCTTTCGATGAACGACGTTTATACGAACGTTTCTTTAATAAGTCCCAGACTTTTCTCCTGACTTCTTCCGAAATCCCCGGTTTCTCATTCAAGACACGCGATACGGTAGCAATCGATATCCCTAGCTCTTTCGCAATCGATTCCATCGAAACCCGTTGAGAATGTTGCTTACTGGTAAAATCAGACATCCTTTGCAAGATTACATATTACTTCATGCAAAACAACCATTCTTTGCACAACCGTAAATTATCTCAATTTGTGCAATAGGGTTACCCTTCCACAGCTCTGTCCCTATTTCTACCCCTCGCCCCTTCTATAGCTCTGTCCCTTATTTCTACCCCTCGCCCCTTCTACTGCTCTGTCCCTATTTCTACCCCTCCCCTTTCTATAGCTCTGTCCCTATTTCTACCCCTCGCCCCTTCTACTGCTCTGTCCCTATTTCTACCCCTCGCTCCTTCTACTGCTCTGTCCCTATTTCTACCCCTCGCTCCTTCTATAGCTCTGTCCCTTATTTCCCTTATTTCTACCCCTCGTCCCTTCTATAGCTCTGTCCCTTATTTCCACCCCCCTCCTTTTTCCCGATATTTATTTTATTGATTATTCTTCTTAATTGAATTATTGATAATAGGAAATATCTACAAAGGATATAAACATGATAAAAGGTATTTTCTTCTTAATGATAATGGGAGTAGGCAGTAGTTTTGGGCAGATGATTATCTCGCAACAGGCTTCTTTACCCACAGAAAATGTGGTGGCAGAAAATATGGGAGGTAGTGGCTGGACAAATGGATATCTCGTTTATACCAATCCAAATTTAGAAAATGGTTATCGTCAATTAGGGCAGTCTTTTTTAAATGATGGGCCAGCAACAGTTCTTGACAAAATCACCGTCAGATTTTGGCAACCTGGCACTTATAGCTCTGCAGTCCCCGTGAGTTCGGGAGCACCAGGAGCAACGCTCCGGATGTCTATTTATGAAGTCTCTAATGGAGCCGTTACCTTTGTAGATCTGGATAATCCAAATGCTACGTGGTCATCTGCTCTCCCCACAGATCTGGCAGTAACATCTGTGAACGACAAACAGTTCTTAACGTTTGATATGCCAGATACATTTACACTGAAAGCAAATCAACATTATGTATTTCTAATGACTTTTGAAGATCCTGGTACGAATCGAGGGATCCATTTCGCTTGGGGTGGCGGTGCCACTTATGCGGATGGTCGTGCTATTTTCTATAACACGACAGATGTCGCTGGAGTAATTGCATTACGCCCAATTTCGCAAAGTGTTGATCTTTCTTTCCAAGTGACAGCAGTCCCTGAACCAGGCTCCCTATTACTGTTAGGGCTAGGATTATTAGGATTAACAGGATGCCGGCGTTATTCGACTCATTAGATTATGACGAATAAAAGGATCCTGAACCATAGTCATTCAAATTTTTGAACAACATCATGACTGTCGCCTCTGCGTTGCGCCTTCCATCACACAATCCAGTAGTAAATGGTTGGTGATCATAAATC
>CAKUMP010000081.1 GCA_934667795.1 uncultured Chthoniobacterales bacterium
GTATTGCCCAGACCGCAGCTTCCTGTGGGTATCAGGTCAAACTCTATGACATCAGCCAGGACGCCGTTACCAAAGCGCTGGAAAAAATCAAATGGTCGGTTGAAAAACTTCATTCGAAAGATCCTGAAAACCGTCCGTCTGCAGATAAAGTTCTGGCAAATATTTCTCCTGCACATTCCTTACAGGACGCTGCACATTGCCAGCTTGTGATCGAAGCCGTTGCGGAATTGCCAGCAATCAAAAAGAACGTTTTCGCAGAGTTGGACATGATTTGTCCGCAGGAAACTCTTTTCTGCAGCAACACTTCCGCCATTTCCATCAGCGAATTAGCAGCCAGCACAAGACGTCCGACACAATTTGCAGGCATGCATTTTTTCAGCCCGGTTCCTTTAATGAAACTTGTTGAAATTGTGCGAGGATTAGAAACGTCTGACAGCACGATTCAAAGCCTGATGGAGCTTGCGCGTGCTTTTGGAAAAGAGCCGGTAGAGGTCAAAACCGATCCTGCTGGTTTTATCGTCAATCGCATTCTCCTGGCAGGGGCAATTGAAGCCATTCGTATTCTCGAACTTGGGGTTGCGGATGCCGCGACGATTGATCAGGCAATGAAACTGGGCTGCGGACATAAAATGGGAATGCTGGAAACCTGTGACATGTCCGGTCTGGATGTCATGTTAAATGCTGCAGAAAATATTTTCCAGGATACAGGAGATTTAAAATTTAAGCCTCCCCAACTTTTACAACGCTTGGTAAATGCAGGACATCTTGGAAGAAAAACCGGACGCGGATTTTACCAGTACGAATCATGATTCCCCTTTCCCTTCAAAATAAAATTGCTCTCATTACTGGCGCCAGCCAGGGATTGGGTGCAGAAACCGCACGGCACTTTGTCCAGGCCGGCGCGTCTGTCGTCATCAATTATTTTCCCGATGCAGAAGGCATCAACCTGTCCAAAGCGCAAAGACTTTGCACAGAACTGGGACCTCAGGCATCCCCGCTTCCCGGAGATGTCCGGAGCACAGAAAGTTGTCAGGAATTAATAAACAACATCCTGAACATTCATGGAGGGCTGGATATTCTGATTAATAATGCCGGCATTACACGGGATCGAACATTGGGAAAAATGGAAGAAGCGGAATGGCTGGATGTGATTGAAACCAACCTGAATGGCGTTTATCGAATCACGCGACAAGCCCTTCCCTGTTTGCGAGAGGAAGGCAGAATCATTTCGTTAAGTTCTCTTTCTGCCGGGGTTGGTTTATTTGGACAATCAAACTATGCAGCAGCCAAAGCGGGGCTCATTGGATTTACGAAAGTTCTCAGCCGAGAAGTTGCGAAAAGAAAAATCACCGTAAATGCCGTTGCTCCCGGGTTGGTATTGACCGAAATGGGAGCGGCTGTTCCCGAGACCGTTCGTCAGGAATGGTTAAATCACATCCCTCTAAAACGTTTTGCAGAGCCTTCAGAAATTGCCTCCGTTCTTTTATTTCTGGCAAGCCCACTGGCATCTTATATCACCGGTCAGACCCTCCATGTCAACGGAGGCTGGCATTCTTCATAACCTTTCATTTTCTTATTAACCCTCATTTAAAACAAAACCATTTTTTAAAATTATGTCTAATCTTACTGACCCTCTTGTCATCGTTGCTGCCCGTCGTACCCCGCAGGGGAAATTTATGGGAAAGCTTGCAAATTACTCCTCACTGGATCTGGCCCTGGCTGCAGGCCGTGCGGTTTTGGAATCGATTCCGGCGGATGCCATTGATTTAACCGTCATGGGAAATTGTCTGCCTCCGGTGCTGAATGTCGCGCGCCAGCTTTCCTTGAAGCTCGAAATTCCTGAATCGAGCCCTGGTTACACCGTAAATATGGCCTGTGCTTCCGGACTTCATGCGGTGACGCTTGGCGCCGATGCCATTCGCCTTGGGCGAGCCAAAACGGTTCTTTGTGGCGGAACGGAATCCATGACCAATGCTCCGCATTTTGTTCCAAAATCCCGCTCCGGATTTCGTTTAGGGGATGTCAAAATGGTTGACTCTCTCCTGCTTGGACTTTCAGACCCGGTGATTAACGAATCCATGGCACAAACCGCACAACGTCTGGCGGAAAAACATTCCATTACACGGGAAGAACAAGATCGTTTTTCAGAACGTTCCCACCATTTAGCCGCTCAAGCACAGCGTAATAAAATTTTCCAGGATGAATTAGTGCCCCTGCCGGAACTGGCAGAGGATGAACATGTGCGTGCAGACACCTCCATGGAACGCCTCGGAACGCTCAAACCGGTTTTAGGGGCAGGGTCCAGCATTACCGCAGGAAATGCTTCCGGCATTAATGATGGAGCGGCACTGGTAGTTTTAACCACCTTGTCCCATGCAGAAAAAAATGGCTGGAAGCCACTTGCGACACTTACGCATTACACCAGCGTAGGATGTTCCCCGCACACGATGGGAATTGGTCCTGTCCATGCGATTCAAAAACTGACTGCAGAAACGAATCAATCCCTGCAAAATTTTGATACGATTGAAATTAATGAAGCCTTTGCAGCTCAAGCGATTGCCTGTACGCGTGAGCTTGCATTTGATGCGCATGATTCCCGCTTTAATAAAAATGGAAGCGGGATTGCGCTGGGGCACCCGATCGGGGCTTCCGGTGCACGGTTACTGGTCCATCTTGCCAATCAAATTAAAAATGGGGCCGCTGAAAATGCGCTTGCCTCTCTCTGTGTGGGTGGCGGTATGGGAATTGCCGCCACGCTGACTGCTCCTAATCCTTAATGATACCCGTTTCATTTTCCTTCAGTGCGCTCGACTTTTGATTTCGGATTTCGGATTTCGGATTTCGGATTTCGGATTTCGGATTGCGGATTGCGGATTGAAGAATGAGGAATGGAATCACAAATCACAAATCACAAATCATAAATCATAAATCATAAATCCTTATGTGTGTTGCCAGAATCCCAGCCATCTTATCTCCGGAAGAAGCCGTTAAACTGATTCCTGATCGCGCGCGTGTTGCTATCACAGGTTTTGCCTCCGCAGGCGTCGCCAATAGCATTACCCGTGCGATGATGGAGCGTTTCAGAAAAGAACAGTCGCCAAAAGAGCTGACCGTTTATCATGCTGCGGGTCACGTTCCGGAAGCGGGAGCAGACATTCTCGCCGCCGAACCGATGATCGCTAAAATTGTGGGTGGGCATTGGGGAGTCATGAAATTCATGCGGGAACGCATCATGAATAATGATCTCGAAGCGCATAACTGGCCTCAGGGAATGATTGTGCGTGCTTTCCGCGAAGCCGCTTCCGGCAACCGTTTCGGTCACCTCAGCCGCGTAGGACTTGGCACATTTATTGACCCACGCCAACTGGGTGGATGCGTAAATCCTAAAAGTGTTGCTGCAGGGACCATGATTTCTCTTGAGCACGCACCGGATGGAAGTGAATTACTACGTTATTCCTATCTGCCTATTGATGTCGCGCTGGTTCGTGGCTGGAAAGCAGATAAATATGGCAATGTGTATCTTGGAAATGAACCCACCAGTTGTTCCATTCTGGAAACCGCCACCGCTGCTAAAACCAATGGGGGGCGTGTCTTTTGTCAGGTCCGCGAATATGATCCGGAACTGGCATTAAATGTCCGGGACACGGCTCTTCCCGGGTTTCTTATTGACGGCATCGTCATTTGTCCGAATCCGGAAGAAGAGCACAGGCAATGTATTGCATTTAATGATTCCCCGAGCCTGCTTGGAGGAAATCAGGAGCCCACGCTTTCTGCAGAACTCCCCCCCGTTCCGCCAGGACCACGTGGTTGGATCGGCCGTCGCGCGGCTCTGGAAATCAAAAAAGACAACCTGTTCAATCTCGGGATTGGAATTCCCGGTGAAGCCGTTGCTCCTGCACTCGCAGAAAGTGGACGCCTTATGGATGCGGTCCCGACGCTCGAATCCGGAGTGATTGGCGGTGTCGGCTTAGGAAATGTAAACTTTGGAATCACCGTAAACCCGTATGCGCGTATTGATCAGGGAAATATGTTTGACCTTTATCATGCCGGCGGGCTCGATGTTGCCGTGATGGGAGCAGCAGAAATTGATCCTGAAGGGAATATCAATGTCAGCCAGTTCGGTTCCCTGCCTACCGGATGCGGAGGGTTTATTGATATTACCCAGCATGCAAAAAAAATTGTCTTTTGCTCCACATTGACATCCGGAAAATTCGATGCGGTGTATGAGGATGGAGTCGTAAAAATTATTTCTGAAGGGAAATTCAGGAAATTTTTAAAACGAGTGCGTCATGCAACTGACTCCCGATGGATGGTTGATTACAGAAGTTGCGCCCGGGATTGACCTGGAATCCCAAATACTCGCATTCATGGATTTTACACCGGCGATTTCTCCGGATCTTAAAGTGATCCCAGCAGCAATTTATACCGGAAATTTTTAAGAGGAATTTGACTTCCCGTTTGCAATTATCTGCAAATTGATTAGGGTAGGAAGCTTGAAAGACGGAATTAAAATCATTGCATATATTGTTGGGGTGCTGATTCTTGGGTGTTTAATTGCGCCCTGGTTGTGGTATGCAGGACAGGGGTTGGGTGGTGCTATGGGATGGGAATTTCTGACCGACCAGACCTTTCAGCGGTATTTTAATCGTTCCATGCTCGTGGCTGCAGTCGCGTTGCTGTATCCCTTGATCAAAAGCCTTCGGATCACGTCCTGGCGGGATTTTGGTCTGGAAAAGAACCCTTATCGTTGGCGCGATGTTCTTACAGGGTTCCTTCTGGCGTCTATTCTTCTCTTTTTAATTGGGCTGCTAGGCTTCTGGCTGGAAGTTTATCGCGTACAAAACAATATTGTATGGGAAAAATTTGCGAAAATCCCGGGGACCGCTATTGTCGTCCCTCTCATTGAGGAATGGTTTTTCCGTGCCGCAATGCTAAGTCTGGTATTGCGCACCGCCTCCGCAAGAACGGCAATCCTTTTTACCTCCGCCATTTATTCTATTGTGCATTTTTTAAAGCCAATGGAAGTCGATATTGGATCAATTCAATGGTTCAGTGGATTTCAGCTCCTTCCCTATTCTTTCCATCAATTTGCGGAGCCGCTTTTGTTACTTGGCGGGTTTTTCACATTATTTGCCATCGGGGTAATTCTGGCGGTCAGCACCCTGCGAACACGTTCCTTGTGGCTGGCAATTGGCCTCCATGCAGGCTGGATTGCCGGAAGCCGTGCCTTTAATATTGTATTCAAGCAACGAGATGAGTTGATCCCGTGGTATGGACCACGCATTGAAATCGGGCTGGCCCCGTTATTAACGGTGATTTTCACTGGAATTCTGGTCATGATTTACCTCCGTTATGCTTCCAAACGTCCCACTACCCCCATGGATTGAACCACTGGCAACCCTTTTTTTCCCACCACAGTGTGCACTTTGCCTGCAACCTGTAGATCGACACCTTTATATTTGCCCACAATGTATAAGACATCTTCCCTGGCTAAACCCGACGTCCTGTTGCCAGATATGCGCCCAGCCATTTGAAGGCGATATAACAGAGTCTTTTACCTGCCCCAACTGCTCCTTACAGCAAATGTATTTTCAAAAAACAGTTTCCGCACTGCGAAACCACAGCGGTTGTCGTCGATTAATCATTGACTTCAAGTATCATGCAAAATCCTACTTGCGATTTCCACTCGCTCAATGGCTTCTGGAAACCATCCGAAAATCGTCGTTAAAGCCGTTTGATTACCTGGTTCCTGTCCCGTTGCATCCCCTCAAATTACGTATTCGCGGGTATAATCAGGCCGAATTACTCGCTCAGGAATTGACCAAACCCCTGCAAACCCCCATGATTCCCCTCCTGCGAAGAAGGCGATCCACACAGACACAAACCTGCCTGGATCGACAATCCAGAATCGAAAACTTGCGAAACTGCTTCGAATTAGTGCAAAATACAAATGTAATGCGAAAATCGATCCTTATTATCGACGACATCTTAACCACTGGCTCCACCGTAAACGACTGTGCCCGCGCCCTTATCGAAGGCGGGGCATCACGCGTCCAAATCGCAACCGTCGCCAGGAGTTGACCGAATCCTGATACGACATAAACTTACTTTATCACTTTTTTATTATGGGAATTTTCAAATCAAAACCGGCTATTAAACTTTCTCTTGGAAAAAAACGCGAAATGCCGGAAGGCCTTTGGCATAAATGTCCATCCTGCGGAGAGGTCATCCACAACCTTCAACTCAACCAGAACCTGAAAGTTTGTCCCAAATGTGACCACCATTTCACGATGGGTGCTTTCGAACGACTGGAAACGATTCTGGACCCCGATACGTTCCAGGAAATGGATCAGAATCTTGTTTCGATAGATCCGCTTGAATTTCGAGGTGTCGCAACCTATACAGACCGCCTCAAATCCTATCAGAAAAAGACCGGATTAAACGATGCGGTCATTTCCGGAAAAGGGAAAATCAGTAATCGTGAAGTTGCAATCGCGGTCATGGATTTCTCCTTCCTGGCCGCAACGATGGGTTCGGTGGTGGGAGAACGCCTTACCCGCACGATCGAATACGGAACTAAAAATAAATTACCTGTCATCATTATTTCCGCATCCGGCGGTGCGCGCATGTATGAAGGAATGCTAAGTTTAATGCAAATGGCTAAAACCTGCGGCGCACTTGCCTTGCATAGCCAGGAAAAACTTCCTTTCATTTCTATTTTAACCAATCCAACCACCGCAGGCGTGATGGCAAGTTTCGCTTCCGTAGGAGATCTGATTATTGCAGAACCTAAATGCATGATTGGGTTTGCGGGGCCTCGTGTGATTCGTGAAACGACGCATCAGGAACTGCCCAAAGGGTTTCAGACTGCGGAATTCCTTCTTGAACATGGGTTCCTGGATCGAATTGTACACCGAAGCGATATGCGCGATGAACTGATCACCGCACTCGGATACCTTTGCAAATAAGATGCATTTTTAGCGCATTTTCTGACGTGCATACCGATCATTTACTTGAATGGCTCTATAAATCGCGTTGGTTCGGCGTCAAATTAGGACTGGAAAGTGCTCGCCGTCTTGCGGGCTGGGCGGGGCATCAAAGTTATTCTTCCACGACTGCACCCGACTCTCCGCTGGTGATTCATGTAGCGGGGACCAATGGAAAAGGATCGGTTTGCGCCATGCTGGAAAGTATTTTGCGGCAAGCAGGTTTTAAAACCGGGCTTTTCACCTCCCCTCACCTGATTTCATTTAACGAACGCATCCAGATTAATCGTCAGCCCCTTCCTGAAGCAGAATTACATGACTTGCTGCAAGCGCTTCATGATGAAGTACAACCCTGGACGCCTCATCCGACATTTTTTGAACTTGCAACCGGGCTGGCATTAGCCGCGTTTAAACAAAATCATGTGGATGTTGTGATTTTAGAAACCGGTCTTGGCGGCCGTCTGGATGCAACGAATGTGATTCCTGCCCATATCAGCCTCATCACGCCCATTGCGCTGGACCATCAGACATTTCTTGGAGAAACCCTTGCCGAAATCGCATTCGAAAAAGCCGGTATTTTCAAATCAGGCATTCCGGCGATCAGCGCGTTACAAGCGCCTGCAGCGAAAGAGGTTTTGCAGGAACAGGCCGCAAAAACAGGAACCCCATTGTCTTTTGTAGAAACTCCCTGGACATCTTCTCCCATTGGACTGGTGGGCCCTCATCAAGCCTGGAACGCTGCGCTGGCGCTCAAAGCCCTTTCTTTTCTTCCTGATAAATTTTCTGGAAAACTTTCTCCCTCCGTCATCCAGCAAGGGCTGCAACAGGTGCAATGGCCTGCCCGCTTCCAGGTCCTGCAGAATCACTGGATCCTTGATGGAGCACATAATCCCCATTCTGCCACAGCACTCGTCGAAACCTGGAAAACCACTTTCCCGGATGAATCCCCCATTCTTGTTTTAGGTATGGCTGCCGATAAAGATACCCAAACAATCTGGCAGATACTGGCCCCTCTCGCGCATACCATCCTCACCGTCCCGATCCCGTCCGAACGTTCGGCAGATCCAGCCGAACTCGCAAAACAGATCCAGCAGGCATTTCCTCATAAAACAGTTTCTTCAGGCGCAAATATCGCTGATCTATTTCCAGAACTGACCGGGAAACAGGAAAAAATCCTCATCGCAGGCTCCCTTTTTCTTGTAGGAGAAGCCTTGAAATACCTGACCGCCCCCACGTCCATTTCCTCTCCCAATGAAGTAATTCGTAATTAATTCAAGAGTTTTCCCACAGCATGGAAGTCAGACCCCCGTCCAGTATAAATGCCTGTCCTGTGATAGAGCGCCCGGAATCGCCTAATAAAAAGGCTGTTAACTCTCCACATTCTCTCGCCGTGACTAAACGCGGGACCATTTGTTTTGTAGAAGTAAAGTCCGCCAGCCAGGCATCATAATCTTCGGCAATATTACTTAATAAGGCACGATTTTGTGGACTTTCTACCAGCCCCGGGTGGATCGTGTTCGCGCGAATCCCGTCTTTTCCATAGTCGCTGGCAAAACCGCGTGTGAAAGCTTCAATCCCACTTTTCACCGCCGCATACAAGGCATATTTTTGACTTGCTCCCCTTGCATGTACCGAACCGATATTAATCACGGCTCCTTTACTCTGTTTCAATGCCGGAACCACGGCCCGACAAAATCGAAACACCGCCATGAAATCAATTTCAAACAACCGTAAAAATTCTTCATCTGTCGTCTGCGCCACTTCCTTCACCAACCCCACCCCTGCATTATTCACTATCCCATCCAATCTGCCAAATCTGCTCACCACCTCTTCCACAGTTTTTTCCGGCACTTCCGGGAGTGAAATATCCCGACTCAAAAACTCTACACGCGTTCCATACTCTGCGATAATTTCTTCCGCGACGCGCTCCCCTTTTTGTTGATTCATCCCCACCAAAGCCAGGTTCCATCCCGCTTTCGCCAAAGCATCGCTAATCCCACGTCCTACCCCTTCTCCTGCTCCTCCCGTAATAATTGCCACTCGCTTCGAATCATTTTCTGCCATTCCCAAATTGAAACAAAATTCCTTCCCTCTGGCAATCCATGAAAAAAAACAGACGGGCTTTTCAACCCGTCTGTTCTTAATGTTTTTATCTGAAATACTCCGAATATCAGCCCAATAACGAGGCCGATTCCGGGTCCAGATATAAAGCAGCGTGGGCTTGTGTCCGTAAAAAGCTCCCCGGACATGCGGTGCTCACCGGACCGTATAAGGATTCCTTAACCGCATTCGCTTTCCGCTTTTCAGGAACAATCGCCAATACGTTTTTCGCACTGCAAAGCGCAGGAATCGTCAGCGAAATCGCAAATTGTGGCACCGCATCAACATCAGGAAAATGCCCTTCGC
>CAKUMP010000082.1 GCA_934667795.1 uncultured Chthoniobacterales bacterium
TGGCAGTGGCTGCAAAAGTGGATGCTGAAACCGGCAAACCCCTGGAAGGCGCTGCTCCCGGAAAACCAGTGGAAGGCGGCGTGCCTTGTGCTACTTATATCGGACCCAATGGCGCCGGACATTATGTGAAAATGGTGCACAACGGAATCGAATATGGCGATATGCAGTTGATTTGCGAAGCTTACAATATCCTTCGTCATGGAGTTGGGCTTTCCGTCGAAGAATTACATGAAGTTTTCACCACCTGGAATGAAGGCGATCTGGATTCTTTCCTCATCGAAATCACAAGCGAAATCCTCGGTGTGAAAGATCCGGTCAGTGGCGCTCCGATTGTAGATGTCATTATGGATCGTGCCGGACAAAAAGGAACCGGAAAATGGACGATCAACTCCGCATTGGATATGGGGATCCCTGCCTCTACAATGTCCGAAGCTGTTTTTGCCCGCTGTATTTCTGCAATCAAGGAAGAACGCGTGGAAGCTGCCAAAGTGTTAGAAGGACCTAAACGGGCATTTTCCGGAGAAAAGCAGGCATTGATTCAGGCGGTAAGAGACTCGTTATATGCGTCCAAAATTTGTTCCTATGCGCAGGGATTTGCCTTGATGGCATCTGCCTCCCGTGAGCAGGACTGGGATTTGAATTTTGGAGAAATTGCTATGATCTGGCGCGGTGGCTGCATTATTCGTGCACGTTTCTTGCAGCGGATTAAAGATGCATTTGATCAGAATGCTGGATTGCCGAATCTGTTACTGGATCCTTATTTCCGGGATATTTTGCTGAAGACGCAACAGAACTGGCGTACAATTGTTTCTGAAGCTGCGTTGTCAGGAATTCCTATTCCGGCGTTTTCTGCATCATTGGCTTATTTTGACAGTTACCGCAGTGAGCGTTTGCCTGCAAACCTGTTACAAGCGCAGCGGGATTATTTTGGCGCACACACTTATGAACGCGTCGATCAGCCAAGAGGACAGTTTTTCCATTACGACTGGGTTGGCGATCGGCAGCAGCACTCGATCTAAGCAGGTGCTTGTTGATAAAAAGATTAAATTATAAATTCAGGAAAATTATTATATGGCACAAACTTATTATGTCGTCCCTGTGGAGCAGCATGACGCGTTGGTACGGAAGGTTTATGAAAAGCGTGGGTATTTAACAGATGAAGCCGCGGATGGCGCACGTTTTTGTCAGGAAGCATCCTGGCATGGAATTCGTACACATAATGCGATCAAGGCACTGCATCTGGATGAATTATTTGGAAGTAAAGTGGGGGGCTGGAAACCGGGTTCACAAATCCGTGAAGTGGAATCACGCTTTAAAGCATCCAGAATCTGGGATTCCAATTATAAATTAGGAATGGCGGTCGCCTATCGTGCGATGGAGCAATGCATGGAAATGGCGGATGAGTATGGCGTGGGGATCGTCAGTGTGGATCGTGCAACGCATTATCTGTGGGGTGGGGGATATGTGATGGACGCTGCGAAAAAAGGATATATTGCTTATACCAATTGTACTTCTACGCTGGCGGAAGTGGTTCCATTCATGGGGAAATTTCCGACACTGGGAACGAACCCGCACTCCTGGGGATTTCCGACAACTGATGCGATCGGGTATCCGATTGTGATCGATTGGGCGACATCCACGGTTGCGATGGGACGTGTCCAGCAGTTTAAACGTGAAGGTAAGGAACTGCCGCCAAATTGTGCGGTCGATGTCAATGGTACACCTACCACCGATCCGGAGGCAGCAGTGGCATTGTTGCCATTTGGTGCGCATAAAGGATATGGTCTGGGATTGATCGATGAATTGGTAGGCGCCTTTATTGGCGGCTCTCTTCCGACAATCCGTGGACGTAAAGCACCTAGTGCAGATGAAAAAACATCTTCAAGCTTCTTCTTCCAGGTGATTCATCCCGACGCGATCAATGGTGGCGCCTTTGCCCAGAATCGTGACCAGGCGAAAAACATCAAAGCCGTACTGGAAGATATTCTGGGACACGGCAACGAAAATTGTTTGTTGCCCGGACAAATTGAGGCCGACGCTGCAGCACTTTCTGAAAAACATCAGGGGCTGCTGTTCACAGAAGCGGAAATTCACGAATTCCGTCACCTCTGCGAAGAAGCCGAAAGCGATATCTGGAACACAACCGATTTCAAACAGGTATCCGAATAATTTCGGATCGCGGTGGACAGTTGACAGTTTTCTGGCTGCCGATTTGGAAATGTGGCAACAAAGCGCCCGGAAACTACGCGCGCAATGGTCTTTTTTCACCTATACAGTGTTGGAGTATCATGCGCGATGGTGTGTCGCCGCCTTTTTAAAAACTTTAACCCTTCCCTTTTATCTGCGCGATTTTCTTTGCAAGAGAAAGGGAAGGGCGCTGAAGCTCAATAACAGAAAAGAAGCGGGTTCCGGAATCACACTGAGTGTCCCGGTAAGTTGATTAAATTGATAGTTTTCAAAGGTCCAGATGTTTTCGTTCCGGGTGAAGTTCTCGACCATGAAAGTGGCGCCAAAAGTGACGGATTCCAAATTCTCCATATCCACGATTTCCCAACGGTCATTCAGGGCGGAACTTGCATTGGAAAGATCGAATGTGAAGGTTCCGTTTATCACTAGATTCCCGGCATTGTTTCCGGTAAGTTGGTTGTTAATGCCGGAGTTTTCGATAAGAAAATTCAGCTTGCCGGCAGAGTCGAGTAAGAGCGTTCCTGCGGTGACGACGGTGTCGCCTGTATAAGTATTTTCTCCGGAAAGCGTGGTGATTCCGGTTCCAGTTGTTTTCTCGACTTGTCCTGTCCCGCTGATGACGCCGGAGTAAGTGGTATCTCCTGTCTGAGAAAAGCGAACAATGGCGGAGTCATTTGTTAAAAAGTTTCCCGTTTGAACCGTCCCGCCAGAATATTTCAAGTCGACGATAAGTTTGCCGGTGCTATTGATATTATCGATCCACTGAAAGCCTCCCGTAGTACCAATGATTCGTTTTTCCATGGTAATCGTACGGTTTTCAGAACTAGGAGCAATTTCGGAAATACGAATAGACGTGGTGTATGTACCAGTTGTCCAGGAATAGCCATTTGTTTGACCGGTAATGGTTAAATTAGAGCGTAAAGACAGCGTGTTACTGGCGATTTTTTGAACAGCGGCTCTGCTTCCAAGCGCATCTTTATTATTTATAATGATTTCTCCTTGAGCAGCAACCGAGACGTGTTTCGCATTGGTGGAACCATTCAGGATAATAACGGAATCTGTATGAGAAGTGAAACGGAGCGTACGATCTGCACCATCCAATAAAGGAATGTCTGTTAATATATCTCCATTAAAGATCAGCGTGGAAAAATGGCTGGTACTTGCCACTGTTCCACCAATGTTAAATATCACATCCTCCGCAAAAGTCGTATTGGTGAAAAAAATATCGTTATTAAAGGTGATTGTTTCGACCATTCCGGCATTAGTGGTAAAAATTCTGGGGGTTCGATCAGATGTCCCATGTCCATGAAAATGAATGGTATCCCCTGAAAAGACATAGGAACGATTCCCTGTGTGGGAGAATTGCATTTCATAGGCCGTTGCTCCCGGGGTGACGGTGATATTGACAGGAGCTTCTGCAGGATTATTGGAAAATAATGCGGTGGAGGAACTGGTTGGGATATCATTGCTCCAGTTTTCATCAAGATTCCATACGCCATTATTACCTCCTTCCCATGTAGTATTTTGCGCTGCAACAAAAGATAAGGAAAGTATCCCAAGCGTTAGTACGGTAAAGAAGGAATTTAAGGTAAAACGGATGTGAATGCTCATGGAACCATTAGATACCATTTTTGAGCTGTAAAAACAAGACACTTTTTATTTAAAGGTGGAAATGGCATATAGGGATGAGGAAATGCGAAGCGAGGAAGTTAAATATTAGGAGAAAAGAATCAATATGCGAGATTTGCAGAGATGAGAGAGATTTATTAGAGTAAGGGGGTGAAGGAGATAGTGAAAAGTGAGAAGAGAGAGGGGAAGTTGCGGAAGATTATTCATTTGGATATGGATTGTTTTTTTGCGGCGGTGGAGATACGGGAGAATCCGGGGTTAAAGGATAAGCCTGTAGCGGTGGGGGGTGGGGGGCGGAGAGGGGTGGTGACGACCTGTAATTACCGGGCGCGGGAATTTGGGGTGCGCTCGGCGATGCCTGGATTTAAAGCGCGGGAATTGTGTCCGGATTTGATCTTTTTGCCCGTGCGACATGATTTATATACAGAGGAATCCCGGAGAATCAGAAAACTGATGCAGGAAATTACGGATCGGATAGAACCGTTGTCGTTAGATGAAGCGTACCTGGATGTTAGTTTACGGGAAGAATATGCCTGGGATCTGGCGAAGCGGTTGAGGCAGCGGATTTGGGAAGTGACCGGGTTAACCGCATCTGCCGGGATAGCGGCGAATAAGATGCTGGCGAAAATTGCGAGTGACTGGCGGAAGCCGAACGGGCAATTTGCGATCCTGCCGAAACAGGTGGAAGCGTTTATGAAAGGGCTTGGGGTCAAGAAATTGTGGGGGGTTGGTCCCAGGAGTGTCGAAAAACTGGCGCAGATGGGAGTCCATACCTGTGGAGACTTGCAACAAATTGAATTATCTGAACTGGTGCGGATATTTGGAAACTGGGGGGCGGAATTGTATGATCTGTGCCGTGGAATAGATGTTCGGGAAGTGGAAACGCATCGGGAGCGGAAATCTGTCAGCAACGAAGTCACATTTACAGAGAATCTGCAATCGGAAGAGCACTGTCTTGCCCAGCTTCCGGAATTGATTGCAGACTTGGAAGAACGTCTGGGGCGGAAAAAGGAAGAAAAAGGGATACGAAAATTGTTTGTAAAAGTAAAATTTGCTGACTTTCGTCAGACAACCTGTGAACGTTTGGGGAATAAGCTGGATTTGGAAAAATTTGAGGAATTGTTAATAGAAGCATTACTGAGGAATGAAGCTCCGGTACGTTTATTGGGAGTAGGCGTGCGGTTTGATGAGCGGGAAAAAGAAGGGGAAAGGGGCGAGCAATGGGAATTTGAGTGGGAAGAGGGGAGGGAATGAGCTTGCTAAGGTGAGGGGTGGATGTGTAAGGAAATGGGAGGGGTTGTTATTTTGAAATACCGGAATCGGCTCATTTTTTTATTATTGTATGGGGTGTTATTATTCCTGTCCTCAGGGATGCGGTGGTGGTGGGAAGAAAAAAGGTGGCATCGTGCCGATCGGCAGTACGCGCTTCTGGAAGTCGAAACGGAAAAAGGCAAGCAGCAACTCGGGATTGCTTATCGAATTCTGGAAGGTCGCGGCAACCTGCATCAGGCGGGAGAACTTCCTGTTGTCGTCGTGCGTGGAATTACACAAAATGATGATGCGGTCGAGAAGTTGGTAAAGCACTGGCAGGAAGAGCGGCATGTTTTATTAGTGGACTGGACCGGGATGGGAGGTTCTGAAACCGCGGAGAAAGATTCTTCGATTGCGATTCAGACAGACTATCTGACAGGCGTTTTAGAAAAATTACCGGACTGGGAGAAATTTCATGTCGTGGGATATGGGTACGGGGGGACAGTGGCCGGGTTACTGACGCAAAAAAGTCAGGGAGTGGTTTCTCTGGGATTGATTTCGGCGCTGGGGGTAGAGGAATTAACGTTATTAGGCGATCGCACATTGAATCAGGCTATTTATGGGAGTGCCTGGGGGATATTGCGAGCGGGCACTTTAGTGCTTCCGCATTTTGGGTGGCTGGATCAACTGCCATTTGGGCTGGATGCCGTGAATATCTTGATAGACAGCGACCAGCGGCCGGTGCGTCAGGCATTTTCTGAATTTGAAGAGCCCGTCTTGATTGTGCATGGAACAGAAGACCCACTCGTTACTATTGGTGCCGCCTATGAGCATCATCGGATCATGCCACAATCGCAATTGGTGGAAATCCGGGGTGGGCATCGTATCGCGGAAGAATACGCAGAAAAAATAGGCCAGCAGTTTACCACTTTTTTCGAACAGGTGGAACATGGAGAAGGAAAAAGCGGGAAGGACGTTTCTGAAGAAAAACGCAACCTCGCACAAGAGTCCTACTCTTCCAACCGTCAACCGGTCGCAACCGGACATGCCTTATTGGTGTTTTTAATTTTATTAGCGGTCGTCACCCATATTAGTGAAGACTTAACCTGTGCGATCACCGGGATATTGGTATCGGAAAAAGTGCTGCCCTATTGGCCGGCGGTATTTGCGCTTTTTTGTGGGATATTTATTGGGGATTTACTGGTATTCGGGACAGGAAAATGGCTGGGAAAAGACGCCTTGCATAAAGTCCCGTTCAAGTGGTTTATTCACACGCGTCATATTGACAAGACCGTAGAGTTTGTAAAACGGCATGGAGCGTGGTTAATCATGAGTTCCCGTTTTTTGCCTGGGACGCGGATTCCGGTATATTTTGCGGCGGGAGTTGTGGGGGTTAGTTTCTGGCGTTTTCTGGGGATTTTCTTTTTAGCCTGTGCGATCTGGACTCCGATTGTCGTCGCGTTATGTGCCTTGATTGGAGGAAAGGTGCTGGCGATTTTGCGTGTGTATGAAGATTACGCCGGGTGGGCGATTCTGGGGACGATATTGGTGGCCTGGGTGGTTGCAAAAGTAGCATTTCCGATGTTTAACCTGAAAGGGAGAAGAATGCTGGTAGCCACATGGCGAGGCGTGTTCAACTGGCGATCCTGGGCGAGGTGGTTACGTTTTGTTCCGGTGGGCGCGGTGTTGGTGAAGCATCCAGTAAAAACGCTGCGTTATTTTTCCTTTTTATTTAAAGAAGGGTTTCGAGGAAATGGGTACCAGCGTCGCAGCGCTCTGTTGAAAACTTTGGGGGAAGTTGTTGCGGTGGAAGATGCCTGTGTGCGGATTGATAAAAAGCAAGGGAAATGGCAATGGGAGGGGGAATGGAAAGGAAATGCCGAACAGCGGCTGATCTGGAAAATCGATCGACTATACTGGCCACCCGGAAGCTGGGTTTCGGGAAGAGGGACACACGAAACAAAAATGGCAGAAGCAATCCATTTTGCAAAAACAGAAAGACAGCGAATCATCGGACAAGCGGAAATCCCCGGGCGAGCATTAAGTTTATTTTATATTAAAAACCAGGGGCAAGGCGGCATTCAATGGTTAGGTGCGGGAGAACGTTTGATCCCGTCAGTTATAGGCGACGGTTTATCGAGTGTGGAACGGCTTATTCTGGAAAGCCCTGAATTAATGGGAAGAGAGTCAGAGTACTTGCGTCAGGAAGGGAGTCTGCTTGCACGGATTCCACAAGAAGGAGAAAAAGTGCGCCTGTTGGAATTGCCGTGTCGTCATGCAGGAGTTTTATTGAACACGGTAGAACTGGAAGACTTGCCCTGGCTGGAAGCATTTTCAACCCGATTAATGGAACGTAAAAATGTCTTGCCGGTAGTTGGGCGAATGGAATTTCGCTGGAACATGGAAGATGAAAAAAGCGAACAGGGTGGGGAAGTATTATTAGTGGAAGTCGCGCCATGGCCCACCGAAGCCATTCATTTGCTGGTAAAAGATGTCGGCTTGAGCACTGCCATGCGGCAGTGGAGGACATGCTGGGAAGAAGTTGTGGCTAATTACTAGGGTTGTGTGACGAAAACGTAACAGTTTCTTGGTAGGTAGATCAAAAGGTGGGTGGTAGGTGTTTGGGAGTTATCGGAGAAAGCGTACCTGGAAGGGGCGTTTTGATACCGATATTCAACCCAAAAAGGAGAATAAGAAATTGAAAAAAATCGTTAAGAAAACAGCGACCGCAGTGGCAGCATCTGCCATCATGGTTTCTGTATCGGGCCAGGCCATGGCCGGGGATAAATACCTGGAGGCACTGGAAGACCGTTTAGCCACTTTGGAGCGTGAATTGAATATCATGCAGCGTGATGCCAAAGGGAAAAACATTGTAGCGGATAATGAAGTGCCCGTTTATGTCACTCCTAAATCCAAATATGTGGATGAGCTGAAAATTTCCGGACGTGTCCAGTATCAGTTTGGATACGTGAACAGCAGTGAAGGAAATTACAGCACACAGGAATTTCGCCGGGTGCGTCTTGGAGTAGAAGGAAAACTGCAGGATGATTTCAAGTTCAAGCTGAGCATGAACCTTCTTCCAAACGACGTTTCTCTGGATGAAGTATTATTGCAATATGTGGCATATGATGAAATTCAGCCATTTATTGGGGTAGTGAAACCACGCTTCAGTTTGGAAGAAACGACATCCTCTGCGAGGATTCTGACGATTGAACGTTCCAACATCGTAAATACTCTGTCCACTGGTAAAATTATCGGTGCGGGGATTGAAGGGGAATTGGGATGGTTCAATTATTCGGTAGGGGTATATAATGGTGAAGGTGAAGGATACAACACCAATACGGAAAACGTGAATTCACGTTATTTGTATAATGCGAGTATCGGAGCGGATTTCGGAAAAGTTGCGCTGCGTGCAGATTACATGTACAGCGACGACGATCCTAAGTTTAATTCCAATGTTCAGTCTGATTACCAGCATAACTTCTCAGGAAGTGCTGCGTTGAATCTCGGGCGTTTTGATTTCACTACAGAATTTTTGTGGGCAGAATCATTCGAAGGGGATTCCGTCTGGGGCGTGATTGCCATGCCGTCCTTCTACCTTGTTCCTAAAAAACTGCAATTTGTGGTTCGTGGGGAATATTCCGAAGGAGACAGCGGAGACAGCCTCCGTGCGCCTAGCCGTTATTTACGTCGTGTCACCGGCATCGTGGATGGCGGACGCGGGGATGAATACTACGCGGTGTATGGTGGTTTGAACTACTACTTGCATGGAAATGACCTGAAATTCATGTTAGGTGCGGAATACTCCAAGCTGGAAGATAAAATCCAGGGAGATGGCGGATCTATTGACGGGGTAACTGTCTGGGGCGCTGTCCGTATGTTGTTCTAATTTGAACAGCAAAAATATTTCAGATCATGGTTGATGATTGGGGAGAGTGCGTGTAACGTGCTCTCCCCATTCTACTTGTTGATGAGTCAGCGAGATCTCCTTGTATAAAGGAGAAAATAAGGATAAAATAAGAAAAGCGTTAATATGAGAAAATTACTGGGAATGTTATGGATTGGGGTGGGGATCTGTTTTTTGAGTGGGTGTGCGAGTACAGGGACAGAAAATAGCGTGGGGAGTGGAACCAGGGATCAACTGGACAAAGAAATGGGCTTGCCTGACGCAAAGCTGGGGGCAGGATTAGACCGTTTTTCGGGAATGGAAATAATTGAAGATGCCGGACGCTGGCAAACGTATCAGCGGGCCTCGGATACGTTGAAATGGAAAGGGATCCCGGTGGAGTC
>CAKUMP010000083.1 GCA_934667795.1 uncultured Chthoniobacterales bacterium
GGGTTGCGTTTGATTCAGGCGTATGTGGGGTGGAGTTTGCGGGAAAATGGAGACGGGCGGACGTTGTTAAAAATAACAGGGGGCTGGCAGAATCCGTTTTTCTTTTTTGTTCAACAGCCGGATTCGAAGTTGTTTGTGAACAATGCACTGACCCAGACGAAAGGGCTGGGGGCAAATATCCCGTTTGGGGGGAGTTATGTGATGTGGGGAGGCACTGTCCGAGTAGAACCCGTGAGCTGGGGGTATGTGCAGGGGGGCTTATTTGCGGCGATTCCGGATGGAGCCGCAAATGATAATCATGGTGTGGATTTTTCGACAGGTGAGGTGGACGGGGTGTATGGCATGGGAGAAATGGGAGTCACCCCCACCTGGGGTGGAAAAATTGCCTTGGGGATGTATTACTGGGGGATAGATCGTCCGAATTTTTCCGGGGACGGACAAGATCCGCAATGGGGACTTTACGGACAATTTGATTATCCCTTGTTTGGCAAAGAAAAAACCAGCACGCATAAATTAAATTGGTTTAACTTTGTGCAATGGGCGCCGGAAGACAACAACCCGTTGCCTTTTTATGTGCACAGCGGGATTGTCTGGAGTGGTTGGGTACCGGGCCGGGAACTGGATCGGCTGGGGGTGGCGGTAGGGTATGGAAAATACAGTGATGATCTGGCGCAGCAGCAGCGGCGGAGTGGAAAAAGTGCACAGGATGAGCAGGCCGTGATAGAGCTGGATTACCGGCTGGTGCTGGCAAAAGAAATTTACCTGCAACCCTTTGTGCAGTACCTTTGGAGGCCGGATGGCACTCGGGATATTTCGCATGCGACTGTAGTCGGAATTAACCTGGGTGGACAATTCTAAGTTAAATGGTAGAGTAATAAAAGCAGTCGCAATATTATAGGACAAGTAATTGAAGAATGAGTGAAGTAGCAGAACCTGTACGTAAAGATATTGAAGGCCGTCCGGACTTGATCCGTCTGGTGGATCGATTTTATACGAAAGTCCGAAAAGACGAGAAGCTGGGGCCGATTTTTGATGATATTGCACAAGTGGACTGGTCGGAGCATTTGCCGAAACTCTATAACTTCTGGGATTCGGTGATTTTTCGGGCAGGTAATTTTCGAGGGAATCCCCTGATGGCGCATGCGAAACTGCTGGGGCGTGCGGATATGAGTTTACCGATGTTTCATCGTTGGCTGGATTTATTCAAGGAAACGATCAACGAGATGTTTTCTGGAGAAAGAAGCGAACATATTTATCGCTGTGCGGAAGATATGGCGAATGTGATCTATAGCAAGATCCATCAGATTCCGGATCCGCGATTTGATGTTTCGAAACTGACTCCGGAGCAACGTGCGCGGTATGCGCGTTATAGAGAAGGGGAAGAAGCTTCTGAATCGTAAAAACAGGAAGAAGCAGGGGGGGCGGGTAGCAGGGGAATGAAATATTAAAATGCAGGAGACAATTGATGAGTAAAGATATTTTGTATTTAATAAAAGCTCCGTTTATTGATGGAGATAATGGTCCCTATTATTGTCCGGGATGTGCAGAAATGCTGGGGTTACTGGCAATTTATCCTGAACTGCAAAATGTCCTGGAAGTGCGCTATGTGGAATTTGCGCGTCCGCGTCCGGAACTGGTGCAGCGACTGGGGGAAGAAAACCAGAGTTGTCCGGTGTTAGTGTTGGGAGATACAGATATTTCAAAATTGTCTGGAGATTTAAAAGTTCAGAAAGCCGGGACAGAGTTTTTTGTAGAAGGTCCTCGGGAAATTGGAGAATACCTCGCCGCCTGCCATGGCATTGGAATCCCGCATTGAGAGGGGGGGCTGAATGCGCACAACAAAAATGACAGGGAAGCTCGCCTGGAAACGTGTGTATGATCCTGTGGAATCAGAAGACGGCGCACGGATTCTGGTGGATCGACTGTGGCCACGTGGAATAAAAAAAGAGGACTTGAAACTGGATGACTGGATCAAGTCGGTGACTCCGGGCGGAGAGTTGCGCAAGTGGTTTGGACACCGGGAAGAGCGTTGGGAGGAATTTTCCAAACGTTATCGAAAAGAACTGGATGCGTTGTCGGAGGAAGACTGGAAGCCGCTACTGGAATGGATCAAAAAAGGCAAAGTGACCTTACTGACAGCCAGCAAGAACCGGGAACGGCATCATGTTCTGGTGTTGATAGAGGTGCTGAAAGAAAAATTTGGAGCGTAGTGTCAGCCACTGCGCTCCAATTTAATTTTAACTTCTTTTGGTTGGCATTGTTATTTAATTTTTGAGAAGATGAAGAGATAACGGAACCAGAAAATTAGATAACGATAACGATGAGATTTGAAAATAAAATTGCGGTAGTCACTGGAGCGGGACGTGGAATCGGGCGTGGAATTGCTTTAAAACTGGCAAATGAGGGGGCGAAAATAGCGGTAGTGAGCCGGACAGAAGCAAATTCGGCACGCGTTGCAGAAGAAATTAATGCCAGCCATCCGGGCGCGGCTCTGCCTTATGCAATCGATGTGGCAGATCTGGATGCTATCAAAGCCGGCGGTGAAAAGATTCTGGCAGATTTCGGACGCATGGATGTTTTGATCAATAATGCCGGTGTGACACGGGATGGATTGAGCATGCGGATGTCATTGGATGACTGGCAGACGGTGGTGGACACCAATTTGCGGGGTGCATTTTTCATGACGCAAGTATTTCAGCGTTCGATGTTGAAACAGCGCAGTGGGCGAGTGATTAACATTGCTTCGGTGATTGGATTGATTGGCAATGCGGGGCAGGCAAATTATGCGGCGAGCAAGGCAGGGTTGATTGGGATGTCCAAGTCTCTGGCGAAAGAATTTGCTTCGCGCGGGATCACCGTCAATGTCGTTGCTCCGGGTTTTATTGAAACCGATATGACCGCGGTGTTGTCAGAAGATTTACAGAAACAGATTCTGGGACAGATTCCGTTGGGGAGTTTAGGTCAAGCAGATGATATTGCGAATGCCGTTGCATTTTTAGCGAGTGATGAAGCCCGTTATATCACCGGTCAGGTCTTGCCAGTGGATGGCGGAATGGTGATGTAGGAAAAGGGCAGTTTTTGACGTGTTTTAAAATGGAAGATTCAAGTGTAGAAAAGGAAAAATCATCTTCATGGATTTATATCTGCTAAGACATGCACAGGCAGAAGATTTTGCGGAGAGTGATTTTGCCCGTCGATTGACAGAAAAAGGGGAAAAACAGGCCGATAAAGTCGCAAAGTTTTGTCGGAAAGAAAAAATTTTCCCACAGATGATTCTAACGAGTCCCCTGGAACGCGCGCGACGTACGGCGGAAATTTTAGTGACGCAGATGCCCGGGGTGGAATGGATGACGGTTCCTTTTCTGGCATCCGGGATGCACCCGGAAACGGCGCTGGCAGAATTAGCTGTCTATAAATCTTTTGAACGTGTGATGATTGTCGGGCATGAGCCTGACTTTAGTTATTTAATTGGCTATTTACTGGATCAGGGAGGCAGTTCGGTTGCGAGTGTGCATGTTGGAAAAGCATCTTTGATATTGTTGCGAGTCGTTTCTCTGCGGGCCGGAGGGGCACAATTGCAATTTTCGATCCCTGCTAAATTTCTTTAAAAGGGACGGTAACAGAAACAATTTAACAGGAGAGTATTTATGTCAAAATCAGATTTTCAACTTATTCGTGTATCCGACTTTGCGGGCGATGTAGTAAAAAGAATTTTACAATCTGCGGAAGAAGCGATTGCCGCACGAGGCGAATTTCGACTTTCGTTGTGTGGTGGTGGAACACCAAAACCGATTTATGAGACATTGGCGAAAATGGGCGACCAGGTGGATTGGTCGAAATGGTTCATTACATTCGGGGACGAGCGGACGGTAGGACCGGAAGATGCGCAGAGCAATTATCGAATGGTACGCGAAGCCTGGCTGGAACCCGCAAATGTACCTGCAGAATCGGTACTGCGCCTGGAAGGAGAACTGGCTCCCGCAGAAGCGGCAAACAAAGCAGAAGCCGTTTTGCGGAAACGCGCTGAACAATCAGGCGAAACCATCTTTCGTCATGATCTCACCCTGTTAGGGATGGGGGGAGATGGACATACGGCATCGCTTTTCCCGGGCACCGCAGCCCTTCAGGAAAAAGAACGCTGGGTGATGGAAAACGTAGTCCCCCAGTTGGAAACAACGCGGATCACTTTCACCTATCCGCTCTTGAATGCTTCACGAAACATTTATTTTCTCGTAAAAGACCCGACCAAAGAACCGCTGGTCGATCAGATTTTAAATGAAAATGCAGATTATCCAGCAAGAGATATCGCCCCCACAAATGGCTCCCTGACCTGGCTCCTGGGGTAAATTTAGGATCGGCCTCATAGGCGCTAACTTATTCATAAACTCGAAAAATAAGAGAAAGGATCCGCAGATTTACGCAGATTTACACAGATTTACACAGATTTTTTTAGGAAGAATATTAGACAAGCAATTTCGCTTCTTGCTAGGAGCACTAGCTAATGAATATCACGAGGAAACTCAACTTCAAAATTCGCAAGCTCTTCATTTCCAAGTGCTTCCAATAAAGTTTCTTGTTTTTCCGGTAAACGGGAAATCTCGCGCATTATCAAATCGGAGATCCATTTGGAAAGAGATAACCCTTCATCCATTGCCCGATGCCTTGCGGCTCGGCTGACTTGATCGCTGATCTTAATGGTGATATTCATAACCTACTCCCTATTGCACTGTTACACGAAAGTTAATTGTTTTTAATCGATGTAACACGACTTGTCTCCACTAAAATAAACACGATTGTAAGTCATTGAAAATCAATGTTTATTTACGTTGTTCCTAGATAAAAATTTAAAAGAATAATCTGTGTTAATCTGCGTTAATCTGCGGATAAAAACAGGATAATTGATCCATAAATAAACGCCGATTTTTAAGGGTTTTGGACAAGGGTGAGTGAAAATCGAACATTTTAGTTCACCCTTACAGGGTTTATTCCTGCGACTATACCTAACCCAGGGCGTTGCCCTGGTCTGACATAGGTTGCCCTTTCAGGGCACATCTGATCTCCCGCTGGCAAACCAAATTGAAAGATTGGCGATTGTCCTGCCTTGAGGTATATTACGCGATATGGAAAAGCCTGTGAAAAAGATTTTACGTTGTCCGGGATGTGGAAAGAAAGGAGAGTGGTTTTCTTTACCCAGTTTCCCGTTTTGTTCTGAACGTTGCCGTCTGATTGATCTCGGAAAATGGCTGGATGAAGAGTATTGTATCAGTCATCCTTTGCCGGCGGATGAACTTTCGGATGAGGTGTGACAGAATGGCGGGCGCGCAGCGTCAATTTGGCGCATTTTTTAGCTCGAAGAAGGGGGGACGGGCGCATTTTTAAAGAGAAAATCGCATTTTACAGAGGGAGGGTGAGGAAAGAGGCAGGTGGCACGTCAAATGCTTTAAGTAAAGGGCAGAAAGGAAGGTCCTTATGGAACGTGCATTATCAATAGAAGCAATGCAGGCGATTAAAGCTGCGGAGGGGTATTTGCAGCTTGAGATGTCGGAAGCTGCGTTAGTGGAGTTAGATCGGCTGGAAGTATTGGATCAGGGGCATCCGGTGGCGTTATTGTATCGGAGTAAAGCCCATATGGATGAGAAGAATTTTGAGCGGGCAGCCGTGGTTGCAGATGTCGGGATTTCCGCCTATCCGCTGCGGGCAGAGTTTTATTTTTTAAAGGCCTTTGCGCTTGCTGGGACAGGAGATAGCTGGTCGGCAAAACAAGCGTTATTGCGCGCACCAAATACCATTCAACAAACAGGAGAGTTTCATTATAACCTGGCCCGTTATGAGGCAGAGTTAGGAAATATCGAATCTGCGCGACAACATTTAGCCTTGGCTGAATCATTAAGCCAGGTCGAACAAGGCAAAACTTCGCAGAAAATGAATGTTTTGCTGAATTAAGAAGGGGGAGGATTTTAATTAGTAATTACTAATTTAATCCATGAAAATTTCTTCCCATTATTCTTCTTAAAAAAATCTGCGTTAATCTGCGGATAAAAAACAGGAGAATCGATCCGTAAATAAACGCCGATTTTTGAAGCGTTCCATTAGGGACAGAGCTGTAAGCAGACTCTTTTTCAGCCGACGGGGACGTCGGCGTGCCCGGCAAGAAGATTCCTGCCGACGGGGACGTCGGCGCTCCCAGGGGTGTTGATTTGTCGCGGCACTCTTAAATTTGTTCTATATGTTGGAATTATTTTGCGCTATTTTCCGATTGAGGTGAAATTGGGGTTATGTCGAAAGATTCGGGAGGTAATCATACGCTGATTAATTGAAAAGAAAGGCGAAGAATTTTTTATTCAACATGTACTGGAAGCGGCACGTGCTATTTCCGAATCGGCTGAAAAAGGCTGACGTTTTATATAAATCACACCCTCATTTATCATGATTATAGATTGCGACGTTCATATCAACCTGAGTTCTAAATGTCCGCTGGAGCCTTTTGTTTCTGGCAAATATCGGGAGGCGTTTGCAGCGAGGCAGCAATCGGCACCGGGGCATGGTTTCGCTAATCCTTTTGGAGTACATCGGCGTGATATCGAAACTGCAGAATGTGCAGATGACCTCATTCGCCTGCATCTGGATCCGCTTGATATCACCTATGCCTTGCTGCAACCCGGACCTACGATTATAGCCAGCCTTATTCATGCTATTGATGTTGGCAATGCGTATGCGCAAGCGACGAACGACTGGTTGATTGCAAATTTTCTGGAAAAGAGCCCACGTTTTCTTGGCTCTATAGCGGTGAATATGAATGATCCGGCTGCTGCAGCGGCTGAAATTCGTCGAGCTGGAAAGCATCGGCAAATGGTCCAGGTTCTTACGACCGGGGAGTCGATTCATCTTTACGGGCATCGTTCGTATAATCCGATTTATGAAGCCTGCTGTGAAATGGGAAAGGTTTTTGCGATTCATCCTGGTTCGGAAGGTTCATTGAATTCGACGACCCCGGTGGGTCGGCCTTCTTCTTATTTTGAATGGCACAACTCGCTGCCACTCAATTACCAGGGGCATCTTGGAAGCTTTGTGGCAGAAGGAACGTTTGAGCGATTTCCCGAATTGCGAGTCCTGCTTGTAGAGGGGGGCGTAAGCTGGTTGCCTCCTCTTTTGTGGCGGATGGATAAAAATTTCAAGGCATTGCGGAGCACCATCCCCTGGCTGAAAGAACGTCCGTCCGATTATGTATTGCGTCACTGTCGTTTGACTACTCAGCCCGTGGAGGAACCCGATAATCCGGAACATTTACTTGCACTTTATTCGATGATGCAGGCAGAACGTACGCTTTGCTTTTCAACCGATTTTCCACATTGGGATTTTGATGATCCACAGCGCGCGTTTCCTTCCCGGATGCCCAGGGAAATGAAAGAACGTATTCTTTATGATAATGCCGCAGAACTCTTCGGCTTACCTGTTCGGCCCACCACCACACAGGAGGTTACGGTATGAACAATGAAAAACCTCCTTCCTGCAAACCTTTGCTGGCAGCTTTTGCAGAAGCAGATGCCGCCGCTTCACCCAAAAAACGAAAGACAGAAGTCCCGATCGGTCATGTGGATGAAATCCCTCTCGGCGAAAGAAAAATTGTCCAGATCGGACGTATCTCTATCGGCGTTTTTCATCTTAGCGATGGCTTTTATGCGGTGAGAAATTACTGCCCCCATCAAGGGGCAGAATTGTGCAAAGGATCCATTCACGGAACGCACCGCCCGAGCGATGTCGGCGATTTCAACCCCGCTCTGGAAGGGCGCGTATTGCGTTGCCCCTGGCATGGTTGGGAGTTTGATATTGTCACCGGAAAAGGACTTTACGATGCAAGAGATCGCGTCGCTACTTATGAAGTGCGGGTGAATCAGGAGGGGGAGTTGAGTGTTTTTGTTTGATCCAGAAACTCCAGGAGTTCCTGAATCGTGGGGCTATGGGCGTGACGGACATAGAATCCGGAGGTGCTGACCCCTAACTGAAGGCAGATGGGCAGGGGGGCATCGAGGAGTTGTCCGAGGCAAAAGCCGGAGTTGAAATGATCCCCGGCGCCGGTGGCGATTTTTGGAGATTCTGTAAAGGCACCTGCTGCCCAGGCAGAGGCGGGAGCAGAATCTCCGTTGGAGGAAGCGCGCGTGGCGGCTGCTGCAAAACGCGTTGGATGAATCACCACGGTTTCGATTTCGAGAAGCTCCCGGATTTTTTCTGCGTGTTGCATCACCTCCTCAGGCTCCGCTTTGATCGTGGGAAGGTCCAGAACTTTTCCAATCTGAAGAGATTCATTGAAATTAACGCCAAGCGTGGTCTTGCAACGGGACTGGAAATTTTTAATTAAATGTAAAACGTCCCGAAGGTCCTCCTGGGTGCGCTTGGCAGGGTCTGCGAGGTCAAAAAAGAGATGGGGCCGGTGCTCCAGGTGCGGGAGTACTTCTGTAAGGAAATGCTCGAAAATAGAGGAACAATGCGGAAGCATCGTCCAGTTCATTAGCGCAATCAAAGAGGATTTCTGGCATTGCTGGATGAGGGCAGGAAGTGGAATCGCTTCCAGAATACGTTCCCAGGAAAGTTGCCGAAGGCTGTCGTGTTTTCCACACATGAGTTTACCATCATTAAATTCAATGGCGTCTGTGAGACCGGGTTCCGCAACAGAAATCACATGTGCCTGTTTTTCAAAATCCTGAAAAACCGGATGGATGGTTGGATGTCCAAGACATCCAATATAAGTGAGCGGAAAACCAAATTGAAGCAATGCATGAGAAATAATCGGGCCATTTCCTCCCAGTTTGATGCGCTCCGTCACAAATTCGAAATTTGCGCTGAGACCGGCTGCCTGCGAAACACGGTCCGCATAATCCTGCATCCGGGAAATGCGCGTGAATTCAGTGGCGGATAAACGTTTATCTACCACATGGAGGATAGTGTCCACAAAGCCGTCAAGACCGATGAGCGTAGGAGAGTTGGGGATACGGGATTGGTGGTCTTGCAGGAAGTGGAAAGTTTGTTGAGGAAGTGGAGTGCTCATGTGGGTATCCACTTTCCATAAAATACAGAGAAATGCACGTCAAAATGATTTTTTGAAGGGATTGCCGAAGGAGTGCATACAAGAGGGGAGTACAGAATTGTTGAAAGAACGGGTTGCAATCTGATTGCAATCTGGAGGAAGAGACGTTTAATATGGGGAAATAGATTGATTCCAAAATCGGGATTGAACGACCAACCCCAATAATATTTTTTCATGAGTAAGAAGAGAAACAGCCGTCCGGATAGTCAGAATGAAATAAAAACATTTCAGAAACTGTTGGTAGCC